>JAFAHT010000276.1 GCA_019237095.1 Planctomycetaceae bacterium | reverse complement strand
TCTCTTGGCGTGGAGGTCTTGGATCAGATCCTCGATCGTCTTTTTCTTGGCACTCATCAGCGGCCTTTCCTTTCACAGCTCACGCGGGCTGTACGATCACCCTGTGCGAAACATCACCGATCTTGATCGCGTAGGTGACGGGGCTGGTGATCGGCCCCTTACCGTCGGCCGGCTTGGCCTGGCCGTCGGCCGGCTTGGCGGCGGCTCCGGCGGCGTCGGCGATGGCCTTGCCCACGTTCTTGGGGCCATCGGCCCGCGTGCCGAAAAACTTGGGGGCGACCTGGGGAAACATGGCGTAAGTCAAGACATCCTCATCAGTCCCGTTGCATCCCGTGAGCGCGAGCGCCTGGGCCCGCAGCTCGTCCCACTCGGGCTTGAGCAGATCGGCCGGCCGGCAGGTGATCGGCTCCTTCTTGACGTGCTTGGCGGCTGCCTCGATGACCGCCGGATCACGCGGGGCTATCGTCTCGCCGTAGTAGCCCAGCATCAGGTCGGCGAACTCGCCGGTGAGCGCCTTGTAGGGGCCCATGAGCACGTTGAACACCGCCTGGGTGCCGACGATCTGGCTGGAGGGCGTGACCAGCGGCGGATAGCCTGCGGCCAGGCGCACCCTGGGCACCTCGGCGAGCACCTCCTTCATCCGGGCGCCGGCCCCCTGCTGCTTGAGCTGGCTCTCCATGTTGGAGATCATGCCGCCGGGTATCTGGCTATCGAAGATCTCGGTCTCGACCCCGATGATCTTGGACTCGAAAGCCGCGTACCGGGGACGGACCTTGGCGAAATGATCCTTGATCTTGAGCAGGCGGTCCTTATTCAGCCGGGTGGTGTAGCCAGTGTCCTGGAGCATCTCGACCAGGGCCTCGGTGGGGTTGTGCCCGGGACCAAGGCTGAGCGAGGAGATCGACGTGTCGACGATGTCGGCGCCCGCCTCGATCGCCTTCATCAGGCTGACCATCGTGACGCCCGTGGTGGAGTGAACGTGCACGTGAACGAGCGTGTCCTTGCCGCACTTCTCCTTGATGCCCTTGACGATCTCGTAGGCCGGCTGCGGCCTCAGCAGGGCCGCCATGTCCTTGATGCAGATCGAGTCCGAGCCCAGCTCCTTGAGCCGCTGGGCCATCTCCACGAACTTCTCGACCGTGTGCAGCGGCGAGGTCGTGTAGCAGATCGTGCCCTCGGCGTGCTTGCCCGTGCGGCGTACCGCGGCGAGCGCGCGCTGGATGTTCCGCACGTCATTGAGCGCGTCGAAGACGCGGAAGACGTCCATCCCGTTCTCGGCCGATTTGTCCACGAAGCGATCGACGACCGTATCCTCGTAGTGACGGTAGCCCAGCAGGTTCTGGCCCCGCAGCAGCATCTGCAGGCGCGAATTGGGCATCAGCTTGCGAAACGTGCGCAGCCGCTCCCACGGGTCCTCATTGAGGAAACGGATGCAGGAGTCGTAGGTGGCGCCTCCCCAGCATTCCACACTCCAGTAACCCGCCTGATCGATGTCCTCGCAGGCCCCGACCAGGTCTTCGGTCGCCATCCGCGTGGCGAGCAGGCTCTGGTGACCGTCGCGGGGAGCCAGTTCCGTGACTTCAACCAATCGTGACATGTTGCGTAACTCCTTGTCGTTACTTTACTTCGTGCAGCACACCTGGCGGTCGAACGCCGAGGCGATCGTGCAGGTGATTCCAGGCAGACGTTCCTGGTGATGACCGCGATGGCAGCCTCGTTTGCCATCGCGAGCGTCACTGTCTCGAAGCACGTGTCGCCCCCCGTCATAATGCGGAGGTTTTTTCATGATAGCAAGCCCTGCGCGGTCTTTCACGTGTCTTGTGAATTGAGCTGGCCAAATGGCGGGATATGGTACACTGACTCGCGCAGAAGTCCCTGAGTGGAACGGCCGAACGGCGGTCCCGACACAGTGCATTGTCTGATCAGCGGGAGTTTCACAGTCTGTATGGAGACAGCGCTCGAAATCGCCGTCCGGCCGACAGAGGTTGACGTGAAAGGGGGCCGAAAGTCGGTGCTCGATTACCCTCACCAGCTCGCACGGCGTCTCGCCAGACCTCAAGTAGGACAGGATTAGCGAGCATCGGCCTTCGACCTTATCGAGCTTTGGAAATCAAGCAGTCGTTCTCTCCAGGTTCGACCTGGCCCTCGGTGCACTGGGCACCGGGGCCTGGAAGATCTTCATGGTAGGCGAAGGAAACCTCCTCTGCATTCCGTCGTCTCACTCAGGCGGATGGGTGCCAGCCAGCGTCGGCCCAGAGCTCGCCGCTGACCGCCGAGTTGCAGATCATGAAGTAAACGGCATCGGCGATCTCGGTGGGGTCAATCAGGCGCTTGAGCTGGGTGTAGGGGAGAATGTTCTTTTCGATATATTCCTGACCGAGCGACCGGACCATAGGCGTATCGGTGAAGCCGGGGTGGATGGTGGCGAAGCGAACGCCGTGGTAGATGGCTTCCTTGCACAATGTGGCAGCGGCTCCCTCGAGAGCTGCCTTGGTTGACGAATAGGAAACCTGACCGGGGATGCCCTGGGACGAGATCGAGCCGATGAAAATAACGGTTCCCTGAATTCCCTCGTCGGCGGCCCAGCGCCCCTTGCCCTTGCGCAGCCGCTCCTCGGCGATCCGAGCCATCATCTCGATCGCCCAGTAGACCGGCGCGACAAGGTTGACTTCCATGACCAGCCGGAAGTTCTCGATCGGATAGATCGATGCTCGTCCGGTCTGTTTGTCCATCTTGACGGCGAGCTGGTCACGGGTGATCCCGGCGGCTGGCACACAGACGGCCGGTGCCCCGTACTTACTGCACATCAGGTCGAACACCTTCTGGCGGAAAGCCGTGTCGGTGACGTCACCGATCATGGCCTCGGCCACTGGCCGATCCATGCGGTCGTTGATGAGTCGGGCGACGTTGATCACGCCGTCGCTGCGATCCACCAGCCCGACCGCGCCGACGCCCCGCTCGGCCAGCTCGATGGCAATCGCCTGTCCAATACCGCTTCCCGCACCCGTGATGATGGCGGCTTTTCCCTTGATATTCATGATAATCTCTCCATTGCGATCCGGATCAATTCTAAGCATGTCCCCGCGCCGCTGGCTCCAACCGTCACGGCCAGTGGCAATTTGCGTATTGAGCCGTAGGCCTGATGGCCGCGGCCCGGGAGACGGGACTGGTTGTTGCCGACGGTGTGAGTCGTCGGCTCTACCCAACTCCTTCGTCGGTGACAACCCCGGTACAAGTGACGACCAGATTCGCGGGAATTGCCCGGCCGATGCTTCCAAAGAACCCGCAACTGAAGCCGTCCTGCCCTCGACCACGACGTCTGCAAGATCCTCCGCGGATCATTGGGTTGAGTGTCACGGATACCCGGATGTCTCGGTCTGACCAAGACGCCATCTGCGCCACCAGTCAGCGGGATCTTTGGGATCATCGTCCCCGATGTCCTCCTTTGTCGTCGCTGTTTTCCTTTTCGGATTCTTCTCTGCCGGACTTGAATTCAACGTGTTCTCGATGGCCTTCAGGCGATCATCCAGCATTCCGAGCCGCGCCAGGATGGTCTGCTCGGCGCTGTGGACCCGCTCGAAGACGCCCGTGACGTCGGCCGCCATGGGCAGGCCAGTCTGCTGGGCGACCGACTGGCTCACCTGGTCCTGCATCCGCTTGAGATCGATCATCCTCTTGAGTGATTGCTTGAGCACTTCAAGAAAGGCCGGGGTCCGCATGAAACCCTCAAGGCTCTGACTCAGAGACTCAAGCCCTTGAGCGTGCAACTGGTCCAGGGACTTACGGTCCAGGGACTTACCCTCTTGCATGCCCTGAACAAGGATCCTGGTTTGAATGGCGGTCTGCTCGAAATAGTTCTTCCAGAACTCGAGAAAATCGCGCGCCGGGTCGGCGGCCGAGAACCCCCCTTCATTGCTTTTATTAGAACTCATGTTGATAACTCTCCTGGCAACATGCCGCCGGAGGACTCACTTGAGGACGAGCCGGATGCTCGGCAGCCCGAGAAACTCAGGCCTTCGAGCTCTTCTGAGTCATCAACTCGGACCATTTTTCGACCGCGATCTGAAAGTCGCGGATCTGGTTCTCGATCGTCTGCTTGAGCACCTCGAAGCTTTTCCGCCAGAGTTCCTCGGTCAACCGGCGGAACTCCTCGGGGCTCTTGGCCTCGGTGGTTCGGAGTGCGTCTTCGATCGTGCGGATGCCTGCCCGGTACTGGGCGTCCAGCGCCTCGCAGTGCTTGGTCATGAGCGCCGTGACGATGTCGGTCCACTGCTTCTGGAACGACCGGGCTTGCTCGCTGACGCCGTCGTCGCTTCCAGGCGTCGTGGGGCCCATGGGAAACATGGGCCATTGCGTCATCCACTGGTGAAACAAATCTTGCTGAGCCCGTAATGTCGTTTCGGTTGCCTTGCGGAAATTGTCAAAAACCTGGTCAAACATGGCTGGTGGCTCCCGGCTCAGAGTCTTGCCGCCGACTGAGATTCATCAATGGGCGAGCGGCGAATCACCACCTACCCGCCGCCAGCTTCTCTTGTCTCATCTTGACATATCCCAGGGGCGTGTCAAGAGGGCAATGCTGTGATTGCAAAAAAAGCGTTCAAGACCTGGAAAACACAAGAGTTACTGGCTGGTTGCAGGGGCTTGGCAGGCCCATCGATGTTGCATTTGCATCATGGCCGTCTGGGGTGCGGCCAAGGCTGGTGGACGGGTCTGACCCCAAGGGGGCCTGATGCAACCCGCGGGGCGTTCGCGGCCGCGCGAGCCGGCGCAGCCGGCGAGAGAAATCGACAGCGCCTTAGCCGCTATTTCTCACCCATATAATTCGGAGTCAGCTGATTCAGTGTCCCTGGGACTCTGAGAGGCTCTTGCTGGGCGACGGAGGCCACTGAGCCCCCGCTTGCCGTGCTGCAGCGGACAGGAATCATCGCGGGCAGGCCGCGTC
>JAFAHT010000216.1 GCA_019237095.1 Planctomycetaceae bacterium | reverse complement strand
CGGCAGAGGTCGGGGTGATCGGCCAGGTGCGCCGCGAGCCCGCGGTAATCGGTGCGCAGGAACTCCTTGAGCACCAGGCAGGCCAGGAGCTGGTGCTGGGTGAACTTCTTGGGGCTGAAATTGTGGCGGTAAGCCGGCAGCGCCTCGCAGGCGTCGTCGTAGGCGACCTGCAGCACCCGGCGCGGGGATTTGCTCGTGGTCACATCTCATACTACGACGCCTGGCGCACCGAAGTTCGCGGGTTTTCTACAGAGCATTTCGGAGACTTTTCTGCGGTTGATTAGCCCAGATTGTGGATCTGGATATCGCGGGTTCGAATCTCGTCAGCCACCCTGCCGACGCGTACCGCCAGTCGCTATGAAACTCAAGGTTGTCCTGTTCCCGTCCGACGAGGGAATCGCCGTCTCCGTACCGAGCTTGCCGGGCTGCTGGTCCCAAGGAGCGACCAGGGAGGAAGCCCTGGCGAATATCGCCGTCGCGATCCAAGAATACCTCGAGTCCGAGATCGAGCCCGCGGAGGGGGCGGAGGTTCGCGAGATCGAAGTTATGATTTAGCGATGCCCAAGCTGCCTGGCGTCAACCATCTCGATGCGGTCCGAGCCCTTCAAAAGGCGGGCTTCCGAGTGTTGCGGCAAGGCAAGCATATCATCATAACAGACGGGACCCGCAAGGTGGTGATCCCTCGGAACAACCCGGTCAACGCGATCACGATGGCCGGGATTATCCTGGATGCCGGTCTAACGACTCCAGGCCGCTTATCTTCCGCTCTCGCCCCCCCCAAAAGCCTGGCCCGGGCGGTGGGTGGGTGCCATGCTCACGCGCAGAGTGAGCATGGAGAGCCCCTGCGTCACCCTTACGCGGGATATCCACGGCCGGCATGACCTCAACCGCACTCCATGCTCGCGAAAATGCGAGCATGCCACCCGGAAAACGCCATGGCCGACTTGGGCCCATCGTCAAGGCCGGCATCAGTGCCTCGCGATCAGAGTCTGATGCCCGAGCTTGGCGCCTCGAACCAGGCGGTGTGCCATTTTGTCAGGCTCGTGCCAATTTTGACTGCTTCGGGCTCTTGCATCCTCCAGAGCTGAAGCTGCAAGTTGCTTAGAAACAAAGACTTACATCCATAAACGAGGTTGGTATAAAAGTTGCTAATCAAAGTGCCGCGAATCGACAGAACCTGATCACCGCCGCTCCGTCTCTGCCGCGCGGATCGGCGACTTTGCGAGTGACGACGATGACAACCGCAACTGAAGCACAGAACTTCACATTCCAGGCCGAGATCAAGCAGCTTCTCCACCTCCTTTCGCATTCCCTTTACCAGAGCCGCGAGATCGCGATCCGCGAGCTGGTTTCCAACGCATCGGATGCGCTCGACAAGATGCGCTACGTCGCGCTCACCGAGGAGGCCTACCGCGAACCGGGCACGCTCGAGATCGTGATCGACCCGCGAGAGGCGGAGGGCGAGTTGATCATCCGGGATAACGGCATCGGCATGACCCACGATGAGCTGGTGACTAACCTGGGAACCATTGCCCACAGCGGGTCGGGCGAGTTTCTCAAAACCCTTTCGGGCGATGCCAGGAAAGAGGCCGACCTCTCGCTGATCGGGCAGTTCGGAGTCGGGTTCTATTCGGCGTTCATGGTCGCCGACCGGGTCCAGGTGCGCACGCGTAGCTATCGCGGGGAGACGGGCTGGCTGTGGGAATCCGACGGAACCGGTAGCTTCACGGTCTCGCCAGTGGAAGACCCCCTGCCCCGCGGGACCGAGATCGTTCTCCATCTCAAGCAAGACTCCAAGGAGCTGGCGACTCCAGGACGCATCAAGGAGATCATCAGGCGCTATTCGAGCTTTGTCCCATATCCCATACGGCTGGTCTCAGGCGAGGTCCTCAACGATCAGAAAGCAATCTGGGTCGAACCCAAGAACCAGGTGACCGAGGAGCAATACACCCGGTTTTACCAGCACCTGACGCACCACACCGAAGAGACCCCGCTCTGGCACCTGCACCTGTCGGTCGACTCGCCCATCCAGTTCCACGCCGTGCTCTATTCTCCGCCCACGAACCTGGAACGATTCGGTTTTGCCCGGCTCGAGCATGGCGTGAACCTCTGCGCCCGCAGGATCCTGGTGCAGAGTGACTGCCGCGAGCTGCTTCCCGATTACCTCCGGTTCCTCCGCGGACTCGTCGATTCCGAAGACCTGCCGCTGAACGTTTCGCGCGAGACCCTGCAAGACAACACGGTCATCCGGCGCATTCGCACCTCGCTGGTCAAGGGCGTGCTCGACCGGCTCGACCAGCTCGCCAAGGATCAGCCCGATGTCTTCAAGACGTTCTTTGCCCAGTTCGGCCTGATGCTCAAGGAGGGAGCGGTCGTCGATTCCATGAATCGCGAGCGGATCGCAAGGCTGCTCCGGTTCGCCTCGTCGCTTTCCGAGGATCCTGAGGCCAGGGTGTCGCTTGAGGATTACGTCGGCCGGATGCCCGATGATCAGAAGCGTATCTATTACCTGGGCGGCCCTGATCTTGCCTCGATGAAGAAGAGTCCCAACCTGGAGATCTTTCGCCGCCGCGGTCTCGAGGTCCTCTACCTGACCGAGCCGATCGACGAGTTCGTGATGAATGCCCTCGGCTCATACGGCGGCAAGACCCTGACCTCGATCGACTCGGACGACCTCGAGCTGTCGGCGTCCGGAAAGGACGAGAAAGCCGTCGTCGCCGGAGAATCCGCCGAATCGAAGGGCGCGGAGAGCGGCTTCTCCCGGGTACTCGACCTGTTCCGCGAGGCGGTAGGCCACCGGGTGCGGGAGGTCCGCGAGTCGAAACGGCTCACCGATAGCCCGTGCTGCCTGGTCAATTCCGAGGGTGGATTCAGCACCCAGATGCAGCGCCTGATGAAGCTGGCCAACAAGGACTTCCCCGAGCCGGCGCGAATCCTCGAGATCAATCCGTCCTCTCCCCTGGTTCGCCGGCTCTGCCGCCTGAGCGCCAACTCCCAGCACGACGCGTTCATCAAGCAGTGCGGACTTCAGCTCTGGTCCAACGCCATGATCCTGGACGGCGTCACTCCCGACCCCGAAGACCTGGTCGCCAGGGTCCAGGGCTTCATGGACGAGGCGGCCGAGAAACGGTCGCCCCTGATCCTGGCGTGACGCCAGACTTCTCAGTGCAGCGAGCCTTCATGCGTGCTCGTCGTCCGTCTTGATGTTAATGCCAGGATCGCAGGATTTCCATCGCCCTGGCGACTGCCGCGAGGTTCGCCGGCTCGTTGAGCCAGCGGCTGACGCCTGAAGGGTGGGGCAAGGGGAGGTAGCACATGCGATCGCGAACCGTGGACGTTCCCACAACGGCTGTCAGCGAGGCAACGGGCCCCAGGAATGTGCGGATTGCCAGCAGGCCGACAAGGAGGACGACCTGGGGCTCGAGCGTCTTGATCAGATCGTCGAGCCAGGGCCGGCAGAGTGCTTGTTCCTGGGGAGAGGGTACGCGGTCACCTTTCGCTCCAGGCAGGCGTCCCGGGTAGCAGCGGGTGATCGCGGCAAAGTGGACCTGGCGGTAGAAGTCTTTGCGCGGGATGCCCCCCTGCTCCAGCCAGTCGCGAAGCTTCTCGCCCGCGGCACCGGCGAAGGGACGGTCGTGCAGCGTGGCCCGCAGGCCTGGGGCCTGGCCGATCAGCAGAATGCGCGGCAACGGAGCATCGGCTTCGGGGTCGCGGGCGATCGGGATCGATTCTCGCTCGTCAAGCAACCCGGCGTCGTGGCACTTGCGGCAAGCCCGAATGCGGCCGTTGAGGGCGATGAGACGGCTCCGGGAGCGAGCACCAAGCGTTGCGTTCGATTTCATCGAGGATCGTTTGGGCCTGGGGAGTGAGCGCCGGCCTGGGTTTTCGCCTGTTCCAGGCGGGCCACGAAATCGGCATGCTCCGCGGGGTTCAGACCTTCTTGAACGACGGCAAGGACGCGGGCCAGGTCATGATTCCGCAGCGCGACAGGATCGAGCCAGAGACCAGGGAAGACAGTGCTGCGATAAAGGCCGTCTTGAGATAATCGTCATCGCTGATCCGTGCCTGGCCGCCGAGTCCGGGAGCAATAATCAGGCAAGCGTCTGGCTGAGGTTCGTTATCCAGGTCCAAGCGAACGCTGCCATTGTCGCCGGCTTCGACGCCCGGAGCGCCAGCCTCATAATGACCCAGCCAGGCGCATAGGTGAATGTTTGGGCGGCTATGGCGACGATGACGAACGGGAGATGGCATGTAAACGACCCCTTCGATCAGCTCGGACTGGATGTCTGATCGGTGCAGGTTTTGAGATTGTCGACATCACACTTGCCCCCCGTCGCCAGAGCCTTCGTCGTCTTCGCCCTCGGCTTCAACCCAGAGTTCCGAGACCTTGATCGCCAGTCCGGGCAGGATCGAGCTGCTTGCTTTCTGTTCTTCCCGAAATCGATGCTCGACCCAAGCATCTCCGTCACGCACGAGAACAGTGACGCACCGCGCTTCCGGGTCGATGATCCAGTACTCGCGGATTCCGAAAGCCAGGTATTCCTCGCGCTTGGTCACGTAATCACGCTCGTGGGCCTCGCTCCCCTCGGAGACGACCTCCATGACCAGTGCCGGGGGCCGCCAGCCGCGCGGATCTTTGGGAGTGTTGTGGAGAACGATAGCGATGTCGGGATTTCGACCCGAAATCATGGCGGGGAGCCAGAGACGGAATTCACTGGCACCGCCGGCTCGAAAAACTCTGCCGGGATGCTTCGTGTCGAACGCCGAGATCAAGCGGAGGAGGGACCAAACTATCAACCCGCGAGGTTCACCCGGTACGCAGGTCACTTCGAGCACTCCTCTGGCCAGTTCATATCCGTAGCCTCCCTCTTCTTCGGCCTCCCGGAATTCCTCGACGGACATTCTGCGACCGTGGTCGGCTGGACCGATGCGGATGGCGTTGACAGTGGCCATGAGTGACACGAGCTCCAGAAAAGGATGGAATTCTCTTGGACTATCTTACCACGAGTCGGTCGGATTCTTCATCCTTGCGAAACGAGAACGGCCCGCCGTCTCGGGGAGAGCTGGCGGGCCGCGGTTTGGTCACGTTTCCTCGAGGCCAGGCGAGATCACTCCTTCCCGGCCGTGGCGTGGGCCTCGTCGCGGTAGCGAGCGTAGGCGGGGCCCTTCTCGGCGAGGGCCTCGAGGGCCTCGGGGTGAATGCGGACTTCGGCGTCGAGGTGGGCCTTGAAGCCGGTTCCGGCCGGGACCAGGTGGCCCAGGATCACGTTCTCCTTGAGGCCGACTAGGTAGTCGACCTTGCCGGCCAGGGCGGCCTCGGTGAGCACCTTGGTGGTCTCCTGGAAGCTGGCGGCCGAGATGAAGCTGTCCGACTGCACGGCCGCCTTGGTGATGCCCAGAAGCTGGGTGCTCGCCGCCGCGGGCTTGGTGCGGATCCACTCGGCCTTCTTGCCGCCGTTCGACTCGATGCGCAGGTTCTCCTGCTCGAAGTGGTCGTGGGGGACGATGTCACCCAGGCGGTACTCGGTCTCGCCGTGGTCCTTGATCTTGACGCAGCTCATCAGTTCCTGGTTGACCCGCCGGAACTCGAACTTGTCGATGACCGAGCCGGGCAAGAGCCCGGTGTCGCCGACGCTCTCGACGCGCACCTTGCGGAGCATCTGAGCGATGATGATCTCCAGGTGCTTGTCGTCGATCTCGACCCGCTGGGAGCGGTAGACGTTCTGGATCTCTCGGAGGAGGTACCGCTGGACGGCCTCCTCGCCCGAAATCCGCAGGATGTCATGCGGGACGAGCGGTCCCTCGACCAGTGGGTCGCCGGCGCGGACGCGGTCGGAACCGTGGACCCGCAAATACTTGCCGTGAGGCACGAGGTGCTCGCGCTCGATGCCGCTCTCGTTGCGGACGATGATCGTGCGCTTGCCGCGCCGTTTCTCGTCCAGCAGCTCCACGCGGCCATCGATCTCGGCGATGACCGCCGGCTCCTTGGGCCGCCGGGCCTCGAAGAGCTCGGTGACCCGGGGCAAGCCGCCGGTGATGTCCTGGGTGCCGCCCACCTCGCGCGGGGTCTTGGCCAGGAGCGTGCCGGCCGAGATCATCTGGCCGGCGTCGACCTCGATACTGGCCCGCTCGGGTACGTACTTGTAGTCGAGGGTCTTGCCCTCGGAGTCCTCGATCACGATCTGCGGGTGCAGGTCGCCCTTGTGCTCGATGATGGTGCGTCGGACGTGGCCCGAGGGGTCGGTCTCGACCTTCATGGTCTCGCCCTCGACGACGTCGTCGAAACGCACCTTGCCGCCGACCTCGGCGAGGATCGGGATGTTGTGCGGATCCCACTCGCAGAGCATCTGGCCACGGTTGATTTGCTGGCCGTCGTGGACGATCATCGCCGCCCCGTCGGGTACGTCATACTTCTCGAGCTCGCGCCCCTTGGCATCGAGGATCTGGATTTCCCCGTTGCGCGACAAGGCGATCTGCTTGCCTTCGTCGTTGGTCACGATGTTGATGCCGACGAACTTGACCTTGCCGTCGCGCTTCGACTTGACATCCTTCTCCTCGACGCCGCGGGTGGCCACGCCGCCGATGTGGAAGGTTCGCATGGTGAGCTGGGTGCCGGGCTCGCCGATCGACTGGGCCGCGATGATGCCCACGGCCATGCCGATTTCGACGAGCTGGCCGGTCGCCAGGTCCATGCCGTAGCAGCGCCGGCAGACACCCAGCGAGGCCTCGCAGGTCATCGGGCTGCGGACTTGGATCTTCTCGATCTGCATCTCCTCGAGCTTTCGCGCCGCGGCCAGGGTGATCATCTCATTTTCCTTGACGATCACCTGGTCGGTGATAGGGTCGACGATGTTGACCCGGCTGACCCGGCCGCGGATCGACTGGGCCAGGCTCACCTCGACCTTCTCGCCCTTGTAGATGACGCCCTTGGTGATCCCCTGCGAGGTGCCGCAGTCTTCCGTGGTGATCACGACGTTCTGGGCGACGTCGGCGAGCTTGCGGGTCAGGTAGCCGCTGTCGGCCGTCTTGAGGGCCGTGTCGGCCAGCCCCTTGCGGGCGCCGTGGGTCGAGCTGAAGTACTCGAGCACCGAGAGCCCCTCGCGGAAGTTGGCCTTGATGGGCGTCTCGATGATCTTGCCCGAGGGCTTGGCCATCAGTCCGCGCATGCCGGCAAGCTGGCGGATCTGCTCGACTCCGCCGCGGGCACCCGACTCGGCCATCAGGAAAATCGGGTTCAAGTAGATCTCGCCCTCGCGCGTGTCGTTGCGCAGCGCTTCCATCATCTCGGCCGTGATCCGCTCACGGGCGTGGGTCCAGGCGTCGAGCACCTTGTTGTACCGCTCCTGGTCGGTGATGATTCCGCGCTGGTACAGCTTGTTGTTCTTCTGGACCTCTTTTTCGGCCTCGGCGATGATCTGGTCCTTGGTCACCGGGGTTTTGAGGTCGTCGGTCGCGAACGACAGGCCCGAGCGGGTCGACTCGCGGAACCCGAGGTCCTTCATCCGGTCCAAAAGCGAGATCGTCTCGCGGCGACCGAGGATCTGGTAGCAGTCGGCGATGATGCCCTGAAGCTGCTTCTGCCCCAGGGTCAGGTTGTAGAACGGCATCTTGCCGTGCAGGATGTCATTGAAGACGACCCGCCCCACCGTGGTCTGCACCACCATGCCGGGAGAGAATTCCTTGTCGCCGTCCCCTTTGAGCTTCTTGTGCGCGGGCAGCCGCAGCTTGATCAGGGCGTGGACGCCAACCTTGCCCTGGCTGTGAGCCAGGAAGACCTCGTTGGGAGTGGCGAAGGTCATGCCCTCGCCCAGCTCACCGACCCGGCTGACCGTCAAGTAGTACGACCCCATGACGATGTCCTGGGTCGGGCTGATGATCGGGTTGCCGTTGGCGGGGCTGAAGATGTTGTTGGTCGCCATCATCAGGGTCATGGCCTCGACCTGGGCCTCGATCGAGAGCGGCAGGTGCACGGCCATCTGATCGCCGTCGAAGTCGGCGTTGAACCCCTTGCAGACCAGGGGGTGAATCCGGATCGCGTTGCCCTCGACGAGCACGGGCTCGAACGCCTGGATGCCCATGCGGTGCAGCGTGGGCGCCCGGTTGAGCAAGACCGGGTGATTGCGGATGACCTCCTCGAGGATATCCCAGACCTCTTCGCTTCTGCGCTCGAGCATCTTCTTGGCCGACTTGATCGTGTCGGCGTGTCCCAGCTCCTTGAGGCGGCGGATGATGAAGGGTTGAAACAGCTCCAGCGCGATCTTTTTGGGCAGGCCGCACTGGTGCAGCTTCAGGTCCGGGCCAACCACGATCACCGAGCGCGCCGAGTAATCGACGCGCTTGCCCAGCAGGTTCTCGCGGAATCGACCCTGCTTGCCCTTGATCATGTCGGTCAGCGACTTGAGGGGCCGGTTGGATGAGCCCAGGACGGGGCGCTTGCAGCGGTTATTGTCGAAGAGGGCGTCCACGGCCTGCTGGAGCATCCGCTTCTCGTTGCGGATGATGACCTCGGGGGCATTCAGGTCCACCAGCTTCTTGAGCCGATTGTTCCGGTTGATGATCCGGCGGTACAGGTCGTTGAGATCGCTGGTGGCGAAGTTGCCCGAGTCCAGCAGCACCAGGGGCCGCAGGTCGGGCGGGATGACCGGGATGCATTCCAGGACCATCCACTCGGGGCGATTGTCGCTGTCGCGTAGCGCCTCGACGACCTTGAGCCGCTTGGTCAGATCCTTGATCTTTTGCTTGCTGCTGGTCTCGACCAGCTCTTGGCGGAGCTTCTTGGACAGGCTGACGAGATCAAGCCGCATCAGCAGCTTGCGGACAGCCTCGGCGCCCATGTCGGCCTGGAAGGTGTCACCATGCTGTTCGCGGGCCCTGCGGAACTCGTCCTCGGTCAGGAGCTGGCGCTCCTTGAGCTTGGTGTCGTCGGGATCGCCGGGATCGACAACCACGTAGTCCTGGAAGTAGATGATCCGCTCCAGGTTGCTCGTCTTCATGTCCAGCAGGGTGCCCAGGCGGCTGGGCATGGCCTTGAAGAACCAGATATGCACCACCGGCGCGGCCAGCTCGATGTGACCCATCCGTTTACGGCGGACCCGCGAGTGGGTGACCTTGACGCCGCACCGATCGCAGATCATCCCCTTGTATTTCATCCCGCGGTACTTGCCGCAGGCGCATTCCCAGTCCTTTTCCGGTCCGAAGATTCGCTCGCAGAACAGGCCGTCCTTTTCTGGCCGGTACGTCCTGTAGTTGATCGTCTCCGGTTTCTTGACCTCGCCGAAAGACCAACTCCGGATGTCGTACGGGCTGGCGAGCCCGATCTTGACGGCACCATAGTCATTGATACGATCGTAGGCACTTTCGCCCATGCTCACGAGACACTCTCCTCCGCGTGGATTCGGTCGTGCCGAAGCGGGGTGGTTGGTGGGTGAAAGCGACGGTCGTTCTCGTCCCAGCTCGCGCCCGAGCGACCGCCCGAATTTCCAGGATTTCCCATCACCGTTCACAATGCGGGCCCCGGTGGGAATCGTTCGCCGTGTGTTCCCTTGGGAGTCCCGCTCGAAACAAAAAAAGTCCGCGAGCCGGCCATCCTGTCTCTCCAGGAAGGCGGCCGCGGTGAGTCGGGTCTCTCTCAGACCCAGGGGGTCAAGCCGGTTTCCTCCTTGACCGGTATGGCGGTCAAACTCCAGCACTCAGCCTCAAATCCTCGACCGCAGCGGCACACGGGCAGCCCCAGAATCGTCGGACCGGGCACTCGATGGAGTCGCATCCTGTTATCCTACGCAATCTCAGGACCAAATCCAAGAAAAAATTTGCCGGTTGCCCGATTTTTTCCTCAAGTTGAGCCCGGCTTACAGCGATCCACGCGTCGGGAATCAGAAGTTTTCCCGAAAGCCTATTCCTTTTTTTATTACCTTTGGTTATGCTTCGATTAGGTTGGTCTGACGACTGAGCGAGCATTTCGGGTTCGAACTTGAATCGCCTTTTGCTTTCCCTTCTCGCCTTTCCCACCGTACGGGCCCCTTTGTGCGCCCCTTTCTTACCGACTCAGAAAGCTTTCAAGGGGTCGGACTATCTTTGCCACAAGGAGATGACCAGTGGGAAAGAAATTGTATGTTGGAAATTTGGCCTACGCCGTGACCCACACCAATCTGGAGGAGTGGTTCTCCCAGTACGGGACCGTGCAGAGCGCCCAGGTGATCACCGACCGTGACACGGGCCGCAGCAAGGGGTTTGGTTTCGTCGAGATGGATACCGACTCCCAGGCTGAGGCGGCGATCCAGGGGCTCAACGAGCAGGAGCACGACGGACGGCGACTCACGGTGAACGAGGCCAAGCCGCGGGTCGCTCGAACCACTGGCGGCGGTTATGGCGGCGGTGGAAGCGGCCGCGGCTACGGTGGTGGTGGCCGGCGGTATTGATCGTCCCGCCCGATCGGCGGGCTTCGAGGGGCCGCTCGCGCGGTCCCTCGATCTTTCTGGCACAGCCCGCCGCCCTCTAGAGGAACTGCAATCTCCAGGGAGCATGAACCAAGAGCCGATCTGATCAACATCTAGGATTCGGAGCATCACGTGAACAGTTACCCCGCCAGCGAACAGAGGATCTCTGAGGTCGAGCGCGGTCAGAGCTGCAACGCGATCCTGCCGATGCCTCCCGGAAAAACGCCCTCCGCTGGGGAATTCATCCTCTTCGCACTCGCGCACACGCAGGCGGGCAGGGAAACGCATTACGTCAAGGATGGCGATTCCGTCTGTGTCTTGCTCACCGATGTCACCGACCTGGGCACGACCGATCCCGCAACTGGCCAGGCTCTCTTTCGACTCTCTTGGAAACCGCTCGGTCAAAACGGATCATCCGGGACCGTTGCCAGGCGTGTCGTAAAGTCCTCTCACCCACGCACCAAGAGGCTTTGATGTTTCCCAGATATCGCCACACCCCCATCTTTGATTCGCAACGGAAACGCTGCCCCATCTGCAATCAATCCGTCTATTCGCTGGCGGGCATTCACCCGCAATGTGCAATCAAGCTTGATGAGGACCCGCAATCCCGAAGCAACGAAGAGCCGGCAGCCGAGACTGAGGCACCGGTCCTGGTGGAAGCTCTCGTGACTCAGGTCGCGACGCAGGCTGCCAACGGATCACACCTTGCCGGCCCTGGGTTCCGCTCCAGTGGCGTGAGAGTTTCAGCCGCGCGCTCGATCCCCTCCAAAGCCTCACATCAAGGAAAGAAATAGGCGGGTTTCCGGGGTCGGCATTGTCGGGAGTGTTCCCTTGGCGACACTTCGTTCTCACAGTCGCTGGCCTTCGTGTTATTCCTCGTCCTCGCCGTGGTTCAGGTCAAACCAGAGGTCGGACACAGCCGCCTGAAATCCGGGAAGCAGTGCGCTCTGGATGCGCTCGGCTCCCGTGAAGAGGCACTCCGACCAGCTCACCTGGCCCTGGTCTTCGATCCGGTTCAACACCACGACATGACGTTCCTCGGGATCAACGATCCAGTATTCTCGGATCCCCAGCTCGAGGTATTCTTCACGTTTCTCCTCGTAATCGCGCTGCTTCGCTTGTCTGCCGTGCGACACGATCTCGACCACCAGGTCCGGGCGCTGACGGTCGCGATGCATCCTGGTGATGTTTCGAAAGACCACCGCCAGGTCGGGATGACGATCCGATTCCAGCTCGGGAATGATCAAGCGGATGTCGCTGCCATGGCCGATCCGGCGGATCAGGCCAGGGTGCACACTCCGGTATTTACTGAAGGCCTCGTGCAGATTATCAACAATCTGCCCATGATCGTCGCCGGGTACCTCGGTCACTTCGAGCACTCCTCGAGCCAGCTCATAAAGGTATCCGGGTTGTTCTTCCGCTTCGCGGAACTCCTCGAGGGTCATCCTGCGCCCGTTGTCGGCCGGGCCGATGCGAAGGTTGACGGTGGCCATGTGGGGCTCCTGCGGTCCGCGGGCTTAGGTCCGGGGGTGACGGCTTCTTGTATCTTAGCAGCGGAACTTCCTACAATCCAGCAAGGTCGATCGCCTTACCTTCGCGTGTGGAAAGTGGCTCCCGGAAAGCGTCATGATGTCAAAAATCGATGAACACACGACAGCCGACGCGGCCGGGAAAGGCCAGCCTCGCTTTGGCAGCTACATTGGGTTGTTTTTTGTTGTCGCGATCCTTGGTATCCTCAGCTTCGCGCTCCTCCATGATGACTCCGGCATCGGCCACGCGTATGCAGGACTCAAGCCAGGCATGACTCCGACCGAGGTTGCCGCCGTCCTGGGGGTACCCCGGTCCGAGACGAGGACGGGACCGAGTCTGGTTCAGACCTGGCGAATGCCCGACGGTATCATCTTCAAGGTCAGGTTCCAGGACGGAAAGCTGATTGCGAAAGAGCGCAGGGCTGAGGTCAGTCCGGCACCCTGAATTGAGGCGGATCTTGGTCGCCGGCTCTTGCCTACCCGGGGGGAGTCGAAAGAGCCGGCGCAGTGGCTCGAGCAACGAGCCAGATCAATCAGACCCGCTTTTTCTCGAGCTGCATGTTCAGCCCGAGACCGCGGATCTCGTTGGTCAAGACGTCGAAGCTGGCGGGAGTGCCGGCCTCGAGGGTGTTTTCGCCCTTGACCATGCTCTCATAGATCTTGGTACGGCCCTCGACATCGTCGGACTTGACAGTGAGCAGCTCCTGGAGGATATAGGCGGCGCCGTAGGCCTCCAGGGCCCAGACTTCCATCTCGCCGAACCGCTGACCGCCGAACCGCGCCTTGCCGCCCAGCGGCTGCTGGGTGATCAGGGAGTAAGGGCCGGTGGCGCGGGCGTGGATCTTGTCGTCGACCAGGTGGTGGAGCTTGAGCATGTAGATGTAGCCCACCGTGACCCGCTGGTCGAATTTCTGGCCGGTGCGGCCGTCATAGAGTACGGCCTTGCCATTCTCGGGCAGGCCGGCGTCTTTCAGGCACTGGCGGATGGTGTCCTCGCTGGCACCGTCAAACACCGGGCAGACGGCCTGGAAGCCGAGCTTGGCCGCTGCCCAGCCGAGGTGAGTCTCGAGGATCTGGCCGACGTTCATCCGGCTGGGGACGCCCAGAGGGTTCAGCAGGATCTCCACACCGTTGCCATCCTCCAAAAACGGCATGTCCTCCTCGGGGAGAATCTTGGCGATGACGCCCTTGTTGCCGTGACGACCGGCCATCTTGTCGCCCACCGAGATGACCCGCTTGGTGGCGATGTAGATCTTGACCATCTGAAGCACGCCAGAGGGGAGCTCGTCGCCCCGCTTGAGGCTGTTGAGCCGGCGCTCCTTCTCGTCCTTGAGGGCCTCGATGCGCGGAGTGTACTGGCGAACGACATTCTTGACTTTCGTGATGACTTCGGGGCTGCGCAGGTCGAGCGACTCGAGCTTGAACCGTTCGCTTTCCTCGACCAGGTCCTTGGCATCCTTGGCGCGGCCAAGCGGCTTACCGGTTGTGGGATCGGTCACTGGTCCCCCGACTGCCTCCTCCAGGGCCTTGATCATCTGCTTGTACTCGTCGGCAATCCGCGCATTCTCCCCACTCTCGGTGTCTTTGAGCTCCTTCTCGAAGGCCTTGCGCTCCTCTTCGCTGAGGCTCATACGGCGGCTGAACCGCTGGGTGTTGATCACGATGCCCTCGACTCCCGAGGGGACCTCGAGCGAGTCGTTCTTGACGTCCTCGCCGGCGCGGCCAAAGATCGCGTGCAGCAGCTTTTCCTCGGGGGTCAGCTCGCTCTTGCTCTTGGGCGCGACCTTGCCGACCAGGATGTCTCCCGGCTTGACGTAGGTGCCGATCCGGACCACGCCGTTATCATCGAGGTTGCGGAGCGCCTTCTCAGACACGTTGGGGATGTCGCGAGTGAACTCCTCACGCCCCAGCTTGGTCTCGCGGATCTCGATCTCGAACTCCTCGATGTGGATCGAGGTGTAGACGTCGTCGCGCACCAGCCTCTCGCTGATGATGATCGCGTCCTCGAAGTTGTAACCGTCCCAGGCCATGAACGCGACCAGGACATTGCGTCCCAGGGCAAGCTCGCCCTGGTAGGTCGAGGCTCCGTCTGCCAGGATGTCGCCCTGCTTGACCTTCTGATTCACCTGAACGATCGGCTTCTGGTTCAGGCAGGTCCGCTCGTTCAGGCCGACGTACTTGCGGAGCTTGTAGATGTGGTTGTGGTCGATGATCACCCGGGTCGAATCGACGTAGGTGACCGTCCCATCCTGCAGCGCCTTGACAACCATGCCGGAATTGCCGGCCACGGACCGCTCCAGTCCGGTGGCTACGATCGGCGGCTCGGCCACCAGCAGCGGCACCGCCTGGCGTTGCATGTTCGAACCCATCAGCGCGCGGTTGGCGTCGTCGTGCTCGAGGAACGGGATCAACCCGGCAGAGACGCCGACCATCTGCTTGGGAGAGATGTCCATATACTCGATCTGATCGACGGCAACCGTGACGAAGTCGGTCTGGTAGCGCGCAGTCAGGGACGGCCCCTTGAGCTTGCCATGGTCGTCCAAAACCGCGTCGGCTGGCGCGAGGTAGGCCTCGCTCTCCTCGTCGGCCCGCATCCAGACGACTTCCTCGCTCTTCTTGGCGTGGTTGATCTTGCGGTAAGGCGTGATGAGGAATCCGTACTCATCGACTCCGCCGTAAATGCCCAGCGAGCTGATCAGGCCGATGTTGGTGCCTTCAGGCGTCTCGATCGGGCAGATCCGTCCGTAGTGCGAGATGTGGACATCGCGGACCTCGAAGCCGGCTCGCTTGCGGTTCAAGCCGCCAGGCCCCAGGGCCGAGAGTCGCCGCTCGTGCGTGAGCTGGGCCAGGGGATTGGTCTGGTCCACGACCTGCGACAGTTCGCCGCGGCCGAAGAAGTACTCGATCGCCGCGCTGATGCTCTTGGGGTTGATCAGCGACCGGGGCGTCATGTCGTCTGCTTCCTTCAAGCTCATCCGCTCCTGCACGGTGCGGCGGAGCTTGAGAAACCCCTTGCGCAGCTCGTCGGCCGCCAGCTCGTCGATGGTCCGCAGCCGCCGGTTCCCCAGGTGGTCGATGTCGTCGATGTGAGCCCTGGGGTCATTGCCGCGGCGCAACCGCAGAATGTACCGGATGGCGTTGACGTAATCCTGGGGATCGAGCGTCATCTGGTCTTCCGGCACATCCTGATTGAACTTGCGATTGATCCGGAACCGGCCGACCTTGCCCAGCCGGTAGCGGTTGGTGTCGAAGAATTTCTCGTGGAAGAGCTCGCGGGCTTTCTCGAGCTGGGGAGGATTGCCCGGCCGGAGCCGCTGGTAGATTCGCAACAGTGCGCTCTCGTGATCGCCCGTGGGGTCATCCTGGAGCGACTGGAGGATCAGTTGATCGCGGGCGTCCTTGAGCACATGAATCGTTCCGAGACTGGCTGCGTCGGCCAGCACCTGAGCCAGAGCCTTCGAGATGGTCGCGCCACTCTCGACCAAGACCTCGCCGGTGATCGGATCGACGATGTCGCCACAGGCGATCCGGCCCTCCAGCTTCGCCGCCGCCTTGGGATCTGCCGAGTCGATCGCGTCGGCTTCATAGAAAGAATTGAGGATCGCGTCGTCGGACGTGTACTGCGGGCTCATGGCGCGAAGCAGAGTCATGGCCGAGAACTTACCGGACTGATCGATCCTGACCCCCAGGGTTTCCTTCTTCGTGACCTGCAGCTCGATCCAACTGCCGCGCTCGGGGATGACGCGGCAGGCGTGCAACTTCTTGTCGCCCGACTCGACCTCGACCACGAAATCGACGCCCGGCGAGCGGTGGAGCTGGCTGACGACCACGCGCTCGGCGCCGTTGATGATGAACTCGCCGCCCCCGATCATGATCGGCATGTCGCCCAGGTAGACCGATTCTTCGAGCACGGTCTCGCCCTTGTTCAGACGCAGCCAGACGTGGAGTGGGCGGCCGAAGGTCAGGCGGAGCTGGCGGCATTCGTCGGGATCGTACCGGGGCTTGCCCAGGTCATAGCGCAGGTATTCCAGCTTCAGGGTCTTGTCATAACTCTCGATCGGGAAAATTTCCCGGAAAACGCCTTCGAGCCCCGTGTCGGTACGCTTTTCGGAGAGATCGTCGGCCTGGAGGAATCGCTCATAACTCCGGGTCTGGATCTGGGTCAGGTCGGGAACCGGAAACTCGTCGTGAATCCGGCCGAAATTCCGTTTCAGGGAAGGGATGATGCGCCGCACAGTGGTCGGAGTGGGCATGTCGTCGCGCTCCTCAAGGGGAGTAGGGGCACCAGATCAAGTCGAGGTCAACGACCGCGCGCCCGTCCGATACCCGTTTCCGCATCGCCAGAGACGTTGCGGATCGAGCAGGCGGCGGGACCGGAATCAGCCGTCGATCGGGTTCAATGACAAAGAAGTACGACGTAGGTGATCCGGGTTCTCCGCTGCGCGCCGCGATACCCCGAGGGCGACGTTTCGGATCACGCCGGCATCGGGGTCAGAGGCGAAGACGCATGGAGAGAGCGGTTTTGCGGGCGTTGCGTTGCTGCGGTCGAGCGCTCCGGCAAGCAGCG
>JAFAHT010000603.1 GCA_019237095.1 Planctomycetaceae bacterium | reverse complement strand
TGTGATCCGCACCGTCAGAGTTTCGCTCATTGTTAAATAATCCCACCGGACCGCGCGGAACGCGCGGAACGCCCTTTCTAATACCTATTGTTGTCGCCGACCTTGACTCATTGGGTCATTGGCTATGACGGATCAACCGGGTTTTGAGTTCCTCCAGCTCACCCAATCCGTCTACAGAATAGTATACGATATTGCAGACAAAAACAACCACAAAATCTCAGGCATGAGCGTTTCGCCGCGCGCAACCTGAGCGGCTCCAGGTCGTGGTCAGGGAATCGGCCGGGCACGAGCTGGCCGCCCAGCTCGCGGCGCAGATATTCGCCGCCGGGCCGGACCCCTGAGGCACAGGGCAGAAACAAGGCAAACCCCCGAACCAAGAGGCTGAATATGGGGCCCAGCGGGCATCCTTCAGCCCACAACGCAGCTTGAGGACCTCCCCGCGGACGAAGGGCAGGGGGCCCGTCGCAATGACCATCGGCAGCCCGGGAAGAGGCAACCCGAGGGAGCTGCACACCCACTTGACCTGGCACTTCGACCTGCCCGAGCCAGGGAGAATCATCGCCCGCCTGGGTCAGGTCTGCTCCGGGGCCAGGCTACGTATCACCGTGGACGACCAGATCCGGCTCGACCGGGCGCTGGCCGCGAGGGGGCCGGGTCAAGGACCATGGAAGTCGGCCCACCATCTCGACCAGTCGTTTTTGGGCTCAGCGTTCGGGCTTACGAGGTCTTCCGCGGGGACGGAAGGTCGATTCCAGGCCGAGCTGCGCAGTGATCCGTAGGCGCCAAGGCTCGCTGCCATACGGCTGGCCGCGCTGCACGCAACGCCGTAACGCCTCGAGTTCCCCTCGACCCTCCGCACGATTGACCCGACGCAACCAGTCAGTCGGTCGCGTCATCGGCCAAGGGCTCAGTAGCCTGCGAGCCTCTTCGTCGCCCCGATGACGCCGCCAGGTGCTTGACCAGCGCCAATCTTGAGCCCGTTGTACCAGGTTGGCACGCACTGGGTTGCGCTCGACGTAGCGGAGGACTGCGTACAGGTGCTCATCCGACTCTACCGGGAACGACCTAAACCGGCCCTGGTACAAATGCCCCGTCCCCGTTGTGTGACGGTGTGCGTGCCAGCGTTGGGTGTGCGTCACGGTGAGCCAGCGCAGAAACTCCGAGACTTGCCGGTCCTTTCCGCTCCGCGGCCAGACCACCAGGTGCCAGTGATCGGGCATCGCGCAGTAGCCCAGGATGCGCAACGGCTCGCGCCGGAACGCCTCCTCGAGGACGCGCTCGAAGGCGGCATATTCGTCCTCGGTGGAGAAGATCTCGGCGCGCGCATTGGACCGATTGAGCACATGGTAAACCAAGCCACCTTGAATCGATCGGGCACGTCGAGGCATAACCGGAGGATAGCGACAGTCGCTCAGAAAGTCAAGAAAACGACTCCCGGCCCCTTATCAATCGGTCCTGGCGCCGCTGACGGGTCGACCCGCGCCGGGAAAGCGACTACGATCAGGGGTATCCAGTACCGCACGGCCGTTCCGCCCCGTCGGCCGGAACCGAACCCTCGAGGCTCTCATGAGGCACGAGAGGGAAGGATCGCGGTCATCGTGAGGCGTGTCCACGATGACGACCGGCTTGCTCCACGTCTTGCCCTCGTCCCCGGAGCGGATGGCCATGATGCGTCCGCACTTGGGCCACTTGGCGCTGGGGGTCGTCACGCTGCCTGGGCCCCGGCGTTCGGCGCGAGAAGCAGCAGCGCCCACCATACCCCGGTCAGGGATCGTCGCCTCATGGCTTGACATTTTCCGTGAGGGGACGCGGCGCCGACGCGGTCAACGTCAGGCCGAGACCCGCGTGTAGCATCGGGGCGAACAAAGGGGGACTTCCTGAATTGTTATGGCAAGATGCCTGGTCTGCGGAAGGCCGGTTTGCTTGGATCGTGCTATTTAACAGAGCAATAAGGAACGTCCCCTTCGCGCACACTCGGCTGTCTCGTTAACGGATCACCCCAGTCCACCTCCCGAAGCGTGTTTCGCAAGTCCTTCGCTATAGCCCGCGTCGCAGGCGTTTGATTGGAATGGATTGGACGGGACGCGCATTTACGAAACGGCATTTGGCGCCTTTAGAGTCAAACGGGCGAGCCGGTCAGGCTGCGGCACGTCGGCGGCGCTTGAAGCACCAGAACCCAAGTCCACTCAAGGGAGCGGTGGCGACAACGATGAAAAGGGTCGAGGGCTCGGGGACTAGAACCCCGTCGACTTGAAAGCTGTTCAGAACTCCGTTCGTTGTGCCGAAAAATGTCGCCCCGGAACCGGTCGGTGTGCTACCTGGGTTATTTCCAAGCCAAAAAAAGGGACCTCCGTTCGCGTTCGAGGAAGTCAGGTCGAGCCAATAGGTTGTGTTCGACTGAAGCGTGAAGGCGGTCGACGGAGCGAAGGTGTACGTAGCGGTGCCCGCGGATAGGGAGGGGTTCGTGAAGGTCAACAGCGACGTGCCAGGAGCACCAGATACATTGTTCTGCAACTGCAACAGCGGCGCGTTGCTTGAAGGGTCTGTAAGTGCGAGAACAAGCTTGGCGTCGGTCAGAGCGTACGACGAGCTCCCCATGGTGAATCCCATCGCCGCAGTAAATCCCTGACCGATGACGCTGAAATTATTATCATTGCCCGGAAGATTGCCAATGACGAGGTCCGCTCTCGATGGAATCGCCCCTGTGGTGAGCAACACAGTCAACGCGGCGAGCCAGTATCGCCCTATGCATTTCCCAAGCATGTGAAATCTCCCTGTCAGATTCGGCCTCCGCCGACCCTGCGGTTTTGATGCTAACGTGTCGCCATTCTAAGCAATTCAAAAACCCGCGCCAATAGCGTTCCGAAAAATTTAATTCTCCAATTCGCCCTGCACTTCAGCAGAGGCACCACCTGGATTTTGGAGCACTGCTTTTTGTTGATCGACTTCCAAACCGCCTCACCAGGTCCCCGCCTGCCAGGTGACCATCGAGGAACTCGCCGAGGAGCTGAAATCATGGCCCGCGTCGTCCGGCGAATCGTCGACGCCTCTCCCCTGATCCTGCTCGGGAAAATCGGCAGGCTGGACCTCCTTCGCGTCGGCGGCTCTGAAGTCGTGGTTCCGGCGGTCCTTTTGAAGAGGTTGGCGGCCACGAACCTTGATGAGGCGGCTCAGGAGATTGTTCTGGCATCCTGGATCCGCATCGCTCCGTCAGCACCGATCCCCTCCTCGGTTCAAGCCTGGGACCTGGGCGCCGGGGAAACGGCCGTGCTTGCACTCGCTCTGGATGATCGAGACTGCGGAGTGATCCTCGACGATAGTGACGCGAAGCGCGGTGCCCAGACTCTGGGGATCTCGGCGCGTGAAACGCTCAGCTTGGTCCTCCTGGCGAAGCAACTGGGTGAAGTCCCAGCGGCTCGTCCCTCGTAGACCAGCTCAAGCACAACGGGCTTTACCTCACCGACCAGGTCATCAACCAGGCGCTCGCACTGCTCGGAGAATAGACACCCATGCCTGAGCAGTAGTCAATAGTCAGGGCGCAAAGAAGAACGGGCACTGCGAGGTTCATACGTCGCGGAGGACGTCTTTCACGGTTTCATCGCCGCGGCCCCATTGAAGATTCGCTCCGGGCCCTTGCAACCAAGACCCGAATGGGGCGGCATGTTGGAGCCTGGTGGCGCAGGCCCCAGGACAGAAAGGAGCATTCGTCCTCGACTCTTCCAGCCCCGGCGGTTTGACACCAACCTTCTGACGACTGTCGCTCCGTTGCATGTATGGAGTAAGAGGCCGGGGATCTGATTGTCCGATCGCGGCGAACTTGGGGCTGGCTGACGCGTGCGATGCTGCCGGGCCATCGTAACCCCCCTGTGTCCCCCCTTCGTAAGTTTTGGTGTTGCGCTTCTTTAAAACTCGCCCCGAAGGGGCCGAACCATGCCAGGCCGGGGCAACGCTGGCGCGATGAAAAGTCGGTTTTGAACAAGCTGCGCGTTCATCCCGATTTCGTTGCTCCGTCCCCCCCCTTGCGGAGCCTTCGCAGCTTACCTGGTGGAATCTGACCAGCTCGACAATCGTAAGGGGCCAACATCCCTCGGGGAGTCCTCCGCGACCAGCCCAAAACCCTGATCCGGGGCGGTGGTATCGGCCGTAGAGAATCAAGGCATTGACTGCGCCCGAAGCTGGCAGTGGATCCGGGAGCAGTCCGTGTCTGTCCCCCTTATTTCAGCCGTAAACACCAAGCGGTTATCTGGTTAGGAGAATTTAGGCGACCTGTGAGTCAACTGGGCATGAAAGCTGCACTACCGTCTTCAATTCTGTTCACGGATTGACTTCAGGTTCGTGCTCTCCGCGGCTTTGCTCAATCACTGACAGGTGCATGGATGATTGACCAGGCGCTGGGACGGTCAGGCTATAAGCTTCATGCCGCACTGCAATGAACCGGCTAGCGTCGCGCCTCCGGGCTATTCGAATCAGGGACTCTACGACCCGGCTTTCGAGCGGGACTCGTGCGGGGTTGGGTTCGTGGCCGACATGGGCGGCCGGAAGAGTCACGCGACCATTCAGAGCGGGCTGCAGGTCCTCAAGAACCTTCAGCATCGCGGCGCGTGCGGTTGCGATCAGGACACGGGAGATGGTGCGGGCATCCTCATGCAGTTGCCGGATCTCTTCTTTCGATCCGACAACACGTCTCTTTCGGACCGACTGCCGGCTGCCGGCGACTACGGTGTGGCATTCGTTTTCCTGCCCCGCGGTGAGGCCCAGCGCCTGATTTGCCATCGAACCCTGGAGGCGGCCGTGACCGCCGAGGGCCAGAAGATGCTGGGATGGCGAGACGTTCCGGTCGTCTCCTCGGCGATCGGCTGGCTGGCCCGGTCGCAAGAGCCCGTGATGGAGCAATTATTCATCGGCCGCGGCGAAGGGACGGCCGCTGGGGACCAGTTCGAGCGGAAACTTTACGTGATCCGCCGGCGGGCCGAGAAATGGGCCTATTCCGAAAGCATCGGCAACGACGCGTTGGGCTTCGCGATCGCCAGTTGCAGCGCACGCACGATCGTCTACAAGGGCATGCTCAAGCCCGATCAACTGCCGGCCTATTTCCCCGACCTGGGCGATTCACGGATGGAGTCGGCCCTGGCGCTGGTACACAGCCGCTACAGCACCAACACGTTTCCTCGCTGGGGACTGGCTCAGCCCTTTCACCTGCTGGCGCATAATGGAGAGATCAACACCCTGCAGGGGAATCTCCACTGGATGAAAGCGCGAGAGCCCTGGATGCAGAGCCGCGTGCTAGGCGCCGATCTGAAGAAGGCCCTGCCCCTCGACTTCGAGGGCATGAGCGACTCGGCGGCCCTCGATCAGGTGCTCGCCCTCCTGGTCCAGGCCGGTCGAAGTCTTCCCCATGCCTTGATGATGCTCGTGCCCGAGGCCTATGAAGGCGACCGCTCCATCGATCCGGCCCGGCGCGCTTTCTACCAGTATCACAGCGGGTTCCTGGAGCCCTGGGATGGCCCGGCCAGCCTGGTCTTCTGTGATGGCATCCGGATCGGGGCGATGCTCGACCGCAACGGCCTGCGTCCCGGCCGCTACGTGGTCACGCACGATAACCTTGTTGTGCTGGCCAGCGAGGTCGGCGTGCTGCCGATCCCGCCCGAGGCGATCCGCCTCTCGGGCCGGCTCCAGCCGGGAAAGTTTTTCCTGGTGGATCTCGCGGAGGGGCGGATCATCGGTGACGAAGAGCTCAAAGAGTCGATCTGCCGCGCCCAGCCCTATGGTCTCTGGCTCGAGAAGCACCAGATCAACCTGGGTGACTGGCCGGAGCCGGCCGAGGTTCCCCCTGCCAATCTCGACACCCTGCTGGCCCGCCAGCAGGCATTCGGCTACACCTGGGAGGACGTCCTCCGCATCCTCCTGCCCATGGCCCAGGACGGCAAGGAGCCGGTCTCGAGCATGGGTACGGATATTCCGCTGGCGGTGCTCAGCCGGCGCAGCCAGATCTTGCCCAACTACTTCAAGCAGCTCTTCGCCCAGGTGACAAATCCGCCGATCGACCCGATCCGCGAGAAGGTTGTCATGAGCACCGAGTCGCTCCTGGGTTCCGAGCAGAACCTGCTCGACGAATCTCCGGAGCATGCACGGCTGCTGCGTCTCAAGTCTCCCACGCTCAGCAATGTCGAGCTGGCGCGACTGCGGGCGGTGCGGTCTCCGGGCTTTCATTGCCAGACGCTATCCATCCTCTTCGACCGCACCCTGGGAGAGGCCGGTCTGGCGCCGGCGCTCGGTCGGCTCTGTGCGGCAGCCTCTCAGGCGGTGGAACGGGGAGCGACGATCCTGATCCTCTCGGATCGGGACCTGGATGCGGAGCTGGTACCGATCCCGCCCCTCCTGGCCACGGCAGCGGTTCACCATCATCTGATCCGCAAGGGCCAGCGCACTCGATGCGGGATCGTCGTCGAAACCGGCGAAGCGCGGGAGATCCATCACTTCGCGCTTTTGATCGGCTATGGCGCAGGGGCCGTCAATCCCTATCTCGTCGCCGAGACCTTTGAAGGTCTGGCGCGAGAGCAGATGCTCCTCGATCCGCAAGGCACTCC
This sequence comes from Planctomycetaceae bacterium, assembly GCA_019237095.1. Classification (GTDB taxonomy): domain Bacteria; phylum Planctomycetota; class Planctomycetia; order Isosphaerales; family Isosphaeraceae; genus Aquisphaera. The sequence goes on along the minus strand of JAFAHT010000603.1, from coordinate 12,638 downwards.
GCTGGAACTTGACCAGGCGGTGAAGAACTATGCCGGGGCCGTCGATGCGGGGTTGCTGAAGATCTTCAGCAAGATGGGCATCAGCACCCTGCTGAGCTACCGCGGCGCCCAGGTGTTCGAGGCCATCGGCCTGAGCCGCGCGGTCATCGACGAGTACTTCCCGGGCACGCCCAGCCGGATCGAGGGCATCGGTCTGGAGATCATTGCCCGTGAGGCGCTGCAACGCGTCGAGGTGGCGTATCCGAGCACCCCCGGTGCGGAGCTGCCGCAGCTCGACGGCGGCGGTGAAGTCATGTGGCGTCGCCGGGGTGAGCATCACATGTGGAACCCTGAGACCATCCAGAAGCTTCAGCACGCCCTCAAGAAAGAAGAGAGTTCCAGCTATAAGGAGTTTGCCGCCGCCAGCAACGACGAGAGCCGGCAGCTCTGCACCTTGCGCGGACTGCTGGAGATCAAAGCCGGCCGCAAACCGATTCCCCTGGAGATTGTCGAGCCGGCCGCGGAGATCGTCAAGCGCTTCTGTACCGGCGCCATGAGCTTCGGCAGTATCAGCAAGGAAGCCCATGAGTCGCTGGCCATCGCCATGAACCGGATGGGCGGTCGAAGCAATACCGGAGAAGGGGGGGAGGACCCTGCCCGGTTCCGGCGCGACGCCAACGGCGACTCGCGCAGCAGCGCGATCAAGCAGGTTGCCAGTGGCCGCTTCGGAGTCACCGCCAACTACCTGGCGAGCGCCGTCGAGATCCAGATCAAGATGGCCCAGGGGGCCAAGCCGGGCGAGGGAGGGCAGCTTCCCGGCCACAAGGTCGATAACTTCATCGCCAAGACGCGTTACAGCACGCCGGGCGTCGGCCTGATCTCTCCCCCTCCACACCATGATATCTATTCGATCGAGGACCTGGCGCAACTGATCTTTGATCTCAAGAACGCCAACCCGCACGCCGAGGTCTCGGTCAAGCTGGTCGCCGCCGCGGGCGTGGGAACCATTGCCACGGGCGTCGCCAAAGGATACGCCGACCGGATTCTCATCAGCGGCGATGGCGGGGGCACCGGCGCCTCGCCGCTCTCGAGCATCCGCCACGCGGGCGTTCCCTGGGAGCTGGGCCTGGCCGAGACCCAGCAAACCCTCGTTCGCAACGGCCTGCGCGGCCGGGTCCGGCTCCAGACTGACGGCCAGCTCAAGACCGGGCGCGACGTCATCGTCGCCGCCTGTCTGGGCGCCGAGGAGTATGGCTTCGCCACGGCCCCCTTGATCGCCATGGGCTGTGTGATGATGCGGAAGTGCCATTTGAACACCTGCCCGGTCGGCATCGCCACGCAAGATCCGGTCCTTCGTGCCCAGTTTTCGGGAACGCCCGAGCAAGTCGTCAACTACTTCTTCTTCGTGGCCGAGGAGGTGCGGGAACAGCTCAGCCAGATGGGCTTTCGCACCCTCGACGAGATCATTGGCCGGGCGGACCTGCTCTTCCCGGCCGACCGGAAGCACCACTGGAAAGCGAAGCACCTCGATCTGCGAACCATCCTCGAGATGCCGAAGGTTCCCCACGGCACGCCGATCCGCTGCGTCGAGCGCCAACCCGACGTGCTCGCCGATCAGCTCGACTGGGAGCTGCTGCGGATTTGCAAGGACGCCCTCGAACATCAAAAGCGCGCCCAGCGCTCGCTGCCGATCTCCAATCGCAACCGGACGGTCGGAACCTTGCTCAGCTATTTCGTCACCAAGAAGTACGGCGAGCATGGACTGCGCGAGGATACGATCGACCTCCAGTTTACCGGCAGCGCAGGCCAGAGCTTCGGGGCCTTCGTGACCCGGGGCATCACCCTGCGAGTCCGCGGCGATGCCAATGACTATGCCGGCAAGGGGCTCTCGGGGGGGAAGCTCATCATCGCGCCGCCTCCACAGGCCGTTTTCCCCGCCGGCGAGAACGTGATCGTGGGCAATGTCGCACTCTACGGTGCGACCGGCGGCGAGGCCTTTTTCCGGGGCCGGGCCGGCGAGCGGTTCGCTGTTCGAAACAGCGGCGCCAAGGCCGTCGTCGAGGGTGTGGGCGACCACGCCTGCGAGTACATGACCGGCGGCGTTGTGGTCGTCCTGGGCGGGACTGGCAGAAACTTCGCCGCTGGCATGAGCGGCGGCTACGCCTTTGCCTATGATCCCGCGGGCCGCTTCCGCGATCGGTGCAATCTCGAGATGGTCGACCTTCTGCCGGTCGAGGATTACAAGGACGTGGGCCTGCTGAGCAACCTGATCAATCGCCACGTTCTTTACACGGGGTCGGAGATCGGCAACGAGATCGTCAATGATTTCCCCAATGCCCTGGGTGCCTTCATCAAGGTCTTTCCGCGCGACTACCGGCGGGTCCAGGAGCAGAGCAAGGTCGTGCAGCGTCAATGGGAGCTGATCAATGGCTGACCGGTGTCCCATCCCCTGTACGATGCTCGCTGCAAGGGTCGTAGTGGAGGACGCTCATGGCTGACCCCCGCGGATTCCTCAACATCGAGCAGCAGAAGGCGACGCCCCGCCCGGTCCACCAGCGGATCAAGGACTTCAACGAGCTCTACCAGCCGATGCCCGTAGAAAGTGTGCGGGCTCAGGCCTCCCGATGCATGGACTGCGGCGTGCCGTTCTGCCACAGCGGCTGCCCGCTGGGCAACTTGATTCCCGACTGGAACGAACTGGTTCACAGGAATCGCTGGCAAGAAGCCCTCGTTGCGCTGCATGACACGAACAATTTCCCCGAATTCACGGGCAAGACCTGCCCTGCGCCGTGCGAGGCGTCCTGTGTGCTGGCGCTGAGCGGTGCCGCGGTGACGATCAAGGACATCGAGGCGGCCATCGTCGATCGCGGCTGGGAGATGGGCTGGATCGTCGCCAGGCCGCCGGCCCGTGAGACCGGCAAGTCCGTGGCAATCGTCGGCAGCGGGCCCGCCGGGCTGGCCGCGGCCCAGCAGCTCCGCCGCGCCGGCCACACCGTGACCGTCTACGAGCGCGACGACCGAGCAGGCGGACTTCTGGCCTACGGCATCCCCGACTTCAAGATGGCCAAGGTCTACGTCGAGCGGCGGATCGACCAGCTTGAAGCGGAGGGGGTCCGCTTCATCCTCAATGCTGAGATCGGCCGGACGATTGATCCCCACGAGCTCCGCGGCCGGCACGACGCCATTCTCCTGACGATCGGCGCCACCGTCTCGCGCGATCTCGAGATTCCGGGAAAAGACCTCAGGGGCATCGAGCTGGCAATGCCGTTTCTCACCCAGCAGAACCGCCGCAATCTGGGAACCATGAACGGCGAGACACCGATTCTGGCCACGGGGAAGAACGTCATCGTGATCGGCGGCGGCGACACGGCCGCCGATTGCCTGGGAACGTGCCACCGCCAGCAGGCCCGCTCGGTCATGCAACTGGACTACAACCCGCGCCCGCCCGAGGGCGAGAACCCCGACACACCCTGGCCGCTGTGGCCCAAGGTCCTGCGGATTACCCCCGCCCACGAGGAGGGCGGCAAGCGGGACTGGCAAATCAAGACCAAGACGTTCGTCGGCGACGACCGAGGCCACGTCAAGGAGTTGCATGCCGTCCGTGTTTATCAGTACTTTGACGAGGCCGGCGAGCGGCAGTTCGAGGAGGTCCACGGGTCTGAGCTGATCTTTCCCTGCGAGCTGGTCCTCCTGGCCATCGGCTTCTCCGGCCCCGAAAATGGCCTGCCCCAGGCTCTGGGGCTGGCGCTCACGGAGCAGGGCGTGATCCGGTGCAATCACCAGTATATGACCAACCAGGAGGGCGTATTCGCCGCCGGTGACTGCCGCAGGGGCCAGTCGCTGGTCGTATGGGCCATTGCCGAGGGACGGGAAGCCGCCCGGCATATCGATCATTACCTCACGGGTCAACCCAGTACACTGAGAGCCCGGGACCGATCGTTGGTCCAGATCGAGCCCCTGCCGCTTGCTGTGCCGAGTCTCTGAGTTTCGGCATCGCCAGATTCGTTTCGAACATGATTCTCCGCGATGATGATGATAAGGTGTAGTGCTTCCGTCATGCCGACCCCCGGGGCCGCGGGGCCCCTCAGACATCCCGAAGTCCCGGCGCGACCGGCAGAAGGCCAGAACAGCGGAGGTGACCCAGATGTCCCCCAGTCCAGTGCTTCAGACCCAGAGCTTGACGCAAGGCCAAACGCAAGTCATGCCCGGCTCGGAGACCGGCCCTCTGCTCTTTCAGGATTATAAGCTCAACCCCAAGGCCTGGGACGAGCTCTTTGCCGCGCCGGGACAGGGCCACGACTATTGCAAGGAACTGCTCGATCGCCTGGGAGGCCTCAATGTCCGTGAGTTCCTCCAGCGGCGGACGTCCGCGGACCTGGCGTTCATCAACAACGGCATCACCTTCTCGGTCTACTCCGACCGCCGGGGCACGGAAAAGATCTTTCCCTTCGACCTGATCCCGCGACCGGTCGCCGGCAATGAGTGGGACCGTCTCGAGGCCGGCCTGATCCAGCGGATCCGCGCACTCAACATCTTCCTGCACGATGTCTACCACGATCAGCACATCCTCAAGGAGGGGGTGATCCCGGCCAAACTGGTCCTCGAATCGAAGGCCTTCCGCCCCGAGATGATCGGCTTCAGCCCGCCGGGCAAGCAGTACGTGCACGTCGTCGGCACCGACCTGATCCGCGACCCCAGCGGCGAGTTCGTCGTGCTCGAAGACAACGGCCGCTGCCCATCCGGGGTCAGCTACGTGATCGAGAACCGGCTGGTGATGAAGAAGGTGTTTCCCCAGCTCTTCCAGCAGTGCAGCGTGCGGCGGGTCGAGGATTATCCGCGCAAGCTCTGGGAGGCCCTCAGCTCGGTCGCGCCGCCGGGGGCCGACGATCCGCCCACGATCGTCTTGCTCTCGCCCGGGCCGTACAACTCGGCCTACTTCGAGCATTGCTTCCTGGCCCGCCACATGGGCATCGAGCTGGTCTTCGGGCAGGACCTGTATGTGCATGAAGATCAGGTTTTCCTCCACACCACTCGCGGGCCCGAGCGGGTCGATGTCATCTACCGCAGGCTGGACGACGACTTCCTCGATCCCAAGAGCTTCCGGCCCGATTCGCTGCTCGGCGTTCCCAACCTGATGAAGGCGTATCGCGCCGGCAACGTCACGCTCGCCAACGCCGTGGGCACCGGCGTGGCCGACGACAAGGCAATCTATCCTTTCGTCGAGGACATGATCCGCTTCTACCTCACCGAGGAGCCGATCCTCAAGAACGTGCCGACGTACATCTGCGCCCGTCCCAGCGATCTGGCCTACGTCCTGGACCACCTCGCCGAGCTGGTGGTCAAGTCGGTGAACGAGTCGGGCGGCTATGGTATGCTCATGGGGCCGTGGGCGACCTCGCAGCAGTGCAGCGAGTTCGCCGAGAAGCTCCGCCACAACCCGCGAAACTTCATCGCCCAGCCGGTCGTCACGCTTTCAACCAGCCCCACCTGGACCGAGGATGGCCTGGCCCCGCGCCACGTGGACCTCAGGCCCTATATCGTCAGTGGGACCTCGTCCTGGGTCCTGCCCGGCGGCCTGACCCGCACGGCGCTGGTCAAGGGCTCGCTGGTGGTCAATTCCAGCCAGGGTGGGGGCAGCAAGGACACCTGGGTTATGGAGAACTGCCGATGATTTCACGTGTCGCCGAGCATTGCTTCTGGATGAGCCGCTACCTCGAGCGGGCCGAGAACACGGCGCGGGTCCTCGAGGTCAATCAGACGCTCCTGCTCGACTTTCCCGTTCCTCTCGAGCAGCAGTGGCAGCCGCTGCTCATCATCAGCGGCATCCACGACATGCCGAAGGACGCGGACGGAGAGACCGTCCAGCACCACCTGACCTGGGAGACCTCCAACCCTGCCAGCATCGCCTCCTCGATCGCAGCCGCCCGCGAGAACGCGCGGAACATCCGCGAGGTGATCAGCGCCGATTGCTGGGAAAGGCTCAATTTTTATTATCTCTGGATACAAAGCAGCCAGGCGCGGTCGCTCTATCACGATGATCGCAGCGCCTTCTACAGCCAGATCAAGCGGATCAACCAGCTCATGACGGGGATCAGCGAGGGAACCATGTCGCACGGCGAGGCCTGGGATTTCTTCCAGCTCGGCAAGTATCTGGAGCGATCCTGCCAGACGGCCCGGATCCTCGACGTCAAGTACCACATCCTGTTGCCGACCGTCGACCAGGTCGGCACGCCGATCGACAACGCGCACTGGGTGGCGATCCTCATGAGCTGCTCGGGATACGAGCCGTTCCACAAGCAGCGGCCGGGTGCGGACCCGGGAATCGCCGTCTCCGACTTCCTGATCTTCGATTCGATCTTTCCGCGGTCGGTGCGGTTTTGCCTGAACAAGTGCCGGGCCGCCGCGTACGCAATTTCGGGCCGCCCGATCGGCAGGCCGGGCAACGCGGCCGAGTGTGCCCTCGACAAACTGGTGGACTGGCTGAACCTGACCCGGGTCGACGACTTCGTCGAGGCGGGCCTGCACGAGGCGCTCACCACCGTCATCGACCGGATCCACGGGATCGGCGAGGCCATCCATCGCTCCTACTTCGACCAGCGCGACAGCCTGACGCCTCCCGAGTCTTCCGAGGCTCGCTCGCGGAAGCCGGTTCTGGCAACGTCGGCGTCGTTCGCGCCGGATGCTTCCCACCGGACATCATTGTGAGCGCTCATGCGACAGCCGGAGTGGCGCAGGTGATTCCCGTCGATCCAGTATCCGCCGGCAGTTCAGACCACCAGTCAGGACAGTGACTCTCCATGCCAATTCAAGTTGCCCTGAACCACAAGACGACCTATCGCTACAACAGGCTGGTCACGCTCTTGCCCCAGGTCGTCCGGTTGCGGCCGGCCCCGCATTGCCGCACTCCCATCCTCAGCTACTCGCTGCGCGTCGAGCCCCACCCCCACTACCTCAACTGGCAGCAGGACCCTTACAGCAATCATCTGGCCCGGCTGGTCTTTCCCAAGCCTGTGAGCGAGCTGAGGATCGAAGTCGACCTCGTGGCCGAGATGACGGTGATCAACCCCTTCGATTTTTTCGTCGAAGAGGCCGCCGAGAAATTTCCGTTCAGATATGATGCGATCCTCGCCCGTGAGCTCATCCCTTACCTGGAAACAGAGCCGGCTGGTCCGCGGCTGCAGGCTCTCGCCAGCGAGCTCCGCGGCAGCGACGTCGGGACCGTCGATTACATCGTCGAGCTCAACCATCGGCTGCACGAGAAGATCCGCTACGTCATCCGCCTCGAGCCGGGAGTGCAGCCCTGCGAGCAGACTCTCGAGCTGGGCAGCGGCTCGTGTCGCGACACGGGATGGCTCCTGGTCCAGCTTCTCAGGCAACTCGGGCTGGCTGCTCGGTTCGTGTCGGGATACCTGATCCAGCTCAAGGCGGACGTGCCGGCGCTCGACGGTCCCTCGGGAACGGAGGTCGACTTCACCGATCTGCATGCCTGGGCTGAAGTCTATCTGCCGGGAGCGGGCTGGGTGGGTCTTGACCCGACCTCAGGGCTGCTCGCCGGAGAAGGCCACATACCCCTGGCCTGCACGGCCGACCCGCTCTCCGCCGCGCCCGTGTCGGGCTCATATTCCTGGAACTCGGACCCGAGCCACGACGAGCACGATATTTGTGAAACCGCGTTCGAGCATCACATGTCGGTGCAGCGGATCCATGAAGATCCGCGCGTCACCAAACCCTACACCGAGGAGCAGTGGCGGGCAATCGAGCAACTGGGTCACGAGATTGACGAGCACCTTCGCACAGGCGACGTTCGCCTGACCATGGGGGGTGAGCCAACTTTCGTCTCAATCGACGACATGGACGGCGAGGAGTGGAACACAGCCGCCCTGGGAGACACAAAGCGCCTGCTCGCGGGCGAGCTGCTCAAGCGTTTGAAGAACCGGTTCGCTCCCGGAGCGCTCCTGTACTACGGCCACGGCAAGCTTTACCCCGGCGAGCCGCTGCCCCGATGGTCGCTCGGCTGTTACTGGCGCACCGACGGCGTGCCTGTCTGGGAGAACCCGGACCTGATCGCCGACGAGGCGCGCGACTACGGCCACACCCCAGCCGACGCCCATCGCTTCATCACGACGCTGGCGGAACGACTGGGCGTCGATGCCGCGTGCGCCCAGCCCGCCTACGAGGATGTTTTCTACTACCTCTGGCGCGAGCAGCAACTGCCGGTGAATCTCGATCCCCGCGAGAGCAATCTCGACGACCCCGTCGAGCGGCACCGTCTGACCCAGGTCTTCGATCGCGGCTTGAACCAGGTCGTATCCTACGTCCTGCCGCTCAAGGCACAGGAGGCGCAGGCGCAGGCGCGGGCGAATGCAGGCCGCAGCCGGTGGGTCAGCGACCGCTGGGAACTGCGCCGCGGGAACCTCTTCCTGCTGCCTGGCGACTCGTCGGTGGGCTTTCGCCTGCCACTCGGGTCGCTGCCCTGGGCCAGCGAGGAGGATCTCGAGCCCTTCATCGAGCTCGATCCTTTCGCTCCCCGGGCGCCGCTTCCCCCTCGTGTCACCAAGCCCGCGCGGCGGCAAAAGATCTCGACCGTAACCGACACACCACGCCGGGGCGGCGAGCCGGATGCCGGCGAGCTTCGTGACCACTGGGCGGTCGGCCAGAGCATCTCGGGCGTCATCCGCACCGCGCTCTGCGCCGAGCCGCGTGACGGCAAAATCCACGTCTTCTTGCCGCCCCAGAAGCTCTTGGAAGACTATCTCGATCTGATCAGCGCCCTGGAGGCCACGGCCAGAGAGCTGGACTTGCCGGTGATCATCGAGGGGTATCGGCCGCCGACCGATCCTCGGCTCAATCATTTCAGCATCACACCCGACCCCGGGGTGATCGAGGTCAACATCCATCCGTCGGAATCGTGGGACGAGCTGGTGAGGAAGACCACGGTCCTTTACGAAGAGGCAAGGCAGACGCGACTGGGGACCGAGAAGTTCATGCTCGACGGCCGCCATACGGGCACCGGCGGTGGCAATCACGTCGTGCTCGGCGGCCCGACCCCGGCCGACAGCCCGGTCCTCCGCCGGCCCGACTTGCTGCGCAGCCTGATCACCTACTGGCACAACCACCCCTCGCTGTCGTACCTTTTCTCGGGCCTGTTCGTCGGCCCGCATAGCCAGGCGCCGCGGCTCGACGAGGCGCGGAACGATAGTCTCTACGAGATGGAGATCGCCTTCCGCCAGATTCCCGACCGCGGCGGCGCTCCGCCGTGGTTGGTTGACCGCGTCTTCCGCCACCTGCTGGTGGACGTCACGGGCAACACCCACCGGGCGGAATTCTGCATCGACAAGCTGTATAATCCCGACTCGTCCAGCGGCCGCCTCGGTCTGGTCGAGATGCGCGCCTTCGAGATGCCGCCGCATGCACGCATGAGCCTGGTCCAGCAACTCCTGATCCGCGGCCTGGTTGCCAGGTTCTGGGAAAACCCCGTGCTCGACGTGCTCATCCCCTGGGGCACTGATCTTCATGACCGCTTCTTGCTTCCCCATTTCGTGGACCTGGACTTCCAGGATGTGATCCACGACATGCGTCGCGCCGGGTACGCGTTTCAGAACGACTGGTTTGCGCCCCACTTCGAGTTCCGCTTTCCTCTGATCGGTACTGTGACGGTGGGAGGAATCGCCCTGGAGCTTCGGCAGGCCATCGAACCCTGGTACATTCTGGGAGAGGAAATCACCAGCAGCGGCACCGCCAGGTACGTCGATTCCTCCGTGGAGCGGCTGCAGATCAAGGTCCAGGGCCTGACCGAAGGAAGGCAGGTCGTGACTTGCAACGGGCGCCGCGTGCCCTTGCACTCAACCGGAACCTGCGGCGAGTACGTCGCGGGAGTCCGCTACCGCGCCTGGCAGCCTCCCTCGTGCCTGCACCCGACCATTCCGGTCAACTCACCCTTGGTCTTCGACGTCTGGGACCCCTGGCTGAAGCGATCGGTCGGCGGTTGCACCTATCATGTGGTTCATCCCGGCGGGAGGTCGTACGATACCTTTCCGGTCAATGCCAACGAAGCCGAGGGCCGGCGCCATTCTCGGTTCTTCCCGTATGGCCATACCCCGGGCACGATGGAGGTGCCACCGCTGCAACGGCATCCTGCCTCACCGCTGACCCTCGACCTGCGCCGGCCGCCCCTTGATGCCGTTTCACCTCCGCCACATCGACCTCCCCCAATACCTGGATTTGTGGTATGACTTTTGCCGACACTATCATGGGACGTGAGCTAGGCGAGCGTTGTATGCCCAGCCTCATCGAGTGGTTCTTATGCAATCCTTGACGACCGGAGCCGAAACATCATCGCCGTGGTCCGATGCGACTTCCCGGCAGCATGTCTGGGATCGCTATCGAGCCCTGGCTGGCTGTTACGATGAATTGATGACTGCCGATGCCAGTGTGCGGCGGCACTGGCAGCCGTTCGTTGACGCGCTGGAACTGCTGGGCGGAGACGAGATCCGCCGCCGCTGGGAGGAGTCGCAGGATCTGATCCGCCAGAACGGAGTGACGTACAACGTCTATGGCGATCCCCGGGGAACAGATCGTCCCTGGCAGCTTGATCCCATCCCCCTCTTGATGTCACCGGCCGAGTGGAGGGTCCTGGAAGACGGCCTGATTCAGCGGGCGTCGCTGCTGGACATGATTCTAGCGGATTTGTACGGTCCCCAGCGGCTGCTGGGGCGGGGTTTTCTGCCTCCTGAGCTCGTCTTCGGTAATCCGGCTTTCCTTCATCCCTGCCACGGAATGCAGGTTCCCGCCAACCGCTACCTGCATCTTTATGCGGCCAACCTGGGCCGCTTGGACGATGGCAAGATCGTGGTGCTGGGCGACCGCACACAGGCGCCGTCGGGGACCGGTTACGCGCTGGAGAACCGGCTCGTCCTGTCGCGCATGCTTCCCGAATTGTTCCGTGACTGCCAGGTGGAGCGGCTTGCCCCTTTTTTCCAAGCGGTCCGTGACGTTTTACAATCGATCGCGCCCCACAACCGCGACAATCCCCGCGTCGTCCTGCTGACGCCAGGGCCTTACAACGAGACCTACTTCGAGCACGCCTTCCTGGCCGGATACCTGGGCTACACTCTTGTCGAGGGGGGCGATCTACTGGTCCGCGGCAATCGCGTTTATCTGAAGCTCTTGGGCGGACTCCAGCCCGTGGACGTGATTCTCCGCCGCGTCGATGATGACTATTGCGACCCGCTCGAGTTGCGGGGCAGTTCCTTCCTGGGAGTCCCGGGATTGCTCCAGGTCTTGCGGGCCGGCAACGTCGCCATGGCCAATGCGCTGGGGAGCGGTCTGGTCGAGACCCCGGCGCTGCTGGCCTATCTTCCCGCCATCAGCCGCGAGCTCCTGGGAGAGGACCTGAAGCTGCCCTGGGCGGAATCGTGGTGGTGCGGGGAATCCGTCGGGCTCGGCCACGTGCTTGCCAAGTTGCCGCGGATGGTCATCAAACCGGCCTTCGCCAACCGCCGGTTCGAGCCGGTTTTCGCCGATCGGCTCGATTCCCAGCAGCTCCAGGATCTTGCCTGCCGGATTCGTGCCCGGCCCGGCGATTTCGTGGGGCAGGAACAGATCGCACTGTCCTCGGTTCCCGTGATGCAGGGCGAGCGGCTCCAGTCCCGGTATGCCGCCGTCCGCGTCTTCTTGACGGCGCGGGCCGGAACCTACACGGTGATGCCGGGAGGCCTGACCCGGGTGTCCTGCTCGTCTGATTCCAAGGTCGTCACCATGCAGAAAGGAGGCGGCAGCAAGGATACCTGGGTCCTGGGCGACCATCCGGTCGGTACCTTCAGCCTTTTGCCCCCACCTCACCGCCCCCTTCGACTCAGCAGAGCGGGCGGCGATCTTTCCAGCCGGCACGCCGACAACTTCTACTGGCTGGGCCGCTACGTCGAGAGAGCCGAGAGCGTGGTCCGCCTGCTGCGCGGTATCCTCGTCCGCCTGACCGAGAAATCCGGCATGGCCGATGTGCCCGAGCTTCCTATCCTTCTGCGGGTGCTCACCGCGCAGACTCGGACCTTTCCCGGGTTCTTCGACCCAAGCCGGCCCGATTCTCTCGATCGGCCCGAGGACGAGTTGCTCTCGGTGATCTTCAATCGCGAACGGAAGGGCAGCCTGGCCGCGACGCTAGCCCTGCTCCAGCGAGTCGCGTACAAGGTCCGCGACCGGATCTCGGCGGATATGTGGAAAGCCCTCAGCCACCTCATGGTCGATATGATGGCCGACCTCACCGCCATGGCGCAGCCCGCGACGAACGGTACGGCTGCGCCGGAGCTCGACCACCTCGACGCTCGCGGCGTCTTGAGCGATGTCCTGGAGCTGCTCGACGCGGGGATCAGCCGGCTGGCGGCCTTCAGCGGTCTGGTCGCCGAGAATCTGACCAGGGGCCAGTCGCTGACCTTCCTCGACATGGGCCGCAGGCTCGAGCGCTCGCTCCAGATGTCCAGCCTGCTCCGCGGCACACTGGGCACCGAGACTCGCAATGAAGGCTCTCTGCTGGAGGCCCTGCTCGAAATCGCGGACAGCTCGATGACCTATCGCCGGCGCTATCTCAGCATGATCCAGGCTGCCCCCGTCCTGGACCTGCTGCTGGCCGATGAGACCAACCCGCGCTCGCTGGCCTACCAGCT
>JAFAHT010000596.1 GCA_019237095.1 Planctomycetaceae bacterium | reverse complement strand
CTCTTGCTGGAAGCCTGCGACCAGAAACTCGTCGATGGCGTGCTCGCGCGCCAGAGTCGAGCAATGGCCAAGGCGATCACGCTTCTCGAGTCTTCGCGGCGTGATCACCAGGCTCGCGCCGAGGCCATCGTGGAGGCGATCTTGCCCTCGACGGGCCGGTCGATTCGCCTGGGGATCAGTGGTTCTCCGGGGTCGGGAAAGTCCACGTTCATCGAGGCTTTGGGTCTCTACCTCATCGGCCAGGGACACCGGGTCGCGGTCCTGGCGGTGGACCCCTCCAGCACGATCTCAGGGGGCTCGATCCTCGGCGACAAGACCCGGATGGAACGGCTCTGCCAGGAACCAAACTCGTTCATCCGCCCGTCGCCCTCCCGCGGCTCGCTCGGCGGAGTGGGCGAGAAGACCCGCGAGGCAATGCTGGTGTGCGAGGCGGCCGGCTTCGACGTGATCCTGGTCGAGACCGTGGGGGTCGGCCAGTCGGAAACGACCGTCGCCGGCATGGTCGACGCGTTCGTGTTACTCCAGCTTCCTAACGCCGGCGACGACTTGCAGGCAATCAAGAAAGGAATCGTCGAGCTGGCGGATCTCATCGTCGTCACCAAGGCCGACATCGATCCCAAGGCGGCGGCCCTGGCGAAGCACCAGTTCGTGGGGTCGCTAGCCATGCTGCGCAGTGCGTCGGCGCACTGGCGGCCGCCGGTGGTTACACTGAGCGCGGTAGCGGGAACAGGCATCGACGCCTTCTGGGGTGAGATCGAACGCTTCCGAAAGGTGATGACCGAGAGCGGCGAGCTGGAGGCGAAGCGCCAGCGCCAGGCCGTGGACTGGATGTGGACGCTGATTGACAGCGGCCTCCGCGCCCGGTTCCGGCAACACCTCCAAGTCAAGCATAGCCTGGAGATGATCAGCCGCGCCGTGGCCGGAGGAGGCCAGACCCCGGCCGCCGCCGCTCACCGGCTGCTGGGATACCTGGAGAGCACCGACTGAACTGCGGCACGCAGTCACGCGGTTGGTAAGAAATCGTCCCGCTTGGCACGCCTCCATGGCCCAGGATTGAAGAACTCCCGAATCGCCGAGGTGCCTCATGTACAGTATCATCCGCCAGCTTGATGAGAAGCGAGCGGCCGCCCGCATGGGCGGCGGCCAGAAGCGTATCGAAGCGCAGCACGCCAAGGGCAAGCTCTCCGCCCGGGAGCGTATCGAGCTCTTGCTCGATCCTGATTCCTTCGAGGAATGGGACATGTTCAAGGGGCACCGCTGCTACGACTTCGGCATGGCCAATCAGTCCGTGCCGGGCGACGGGGTGGTCACCGGCTATGGCACCATCAACGGCCGGATGGTGTTCGTCTTCAGCCAGGACTTTACGGTCTTCGGCGGCTCCCTGTCCGAAGCGCACGCCGAGAAGATCGGCAAGATCATGGACCACGCCCTGAAAGTCGGCGCGCCGGTGATCGGACTGAACGACTCGGGCGGCGCGAGGATTCAAGAAGGGGTCGCCTCGCTGGCCGGATACGCCGACGTGTTCGAGCGGAACGTCCTGGCCTCGGGCGTCATCCCCCAGATCTCCCTGATCATGGGCCCTTGCGCCGGGGGTGCGGTTTACTCGCCGGCGATGACCGATTTCATCTTCATGGTGAAAGACTCCTCGTACATGTTCGTGACCGGGCCCGAGGTGGTCAAGACTGTCACCCACGAGGAAGTGACCGCCGAGGAGCTGGGCGGCGCGATCACTCATACCACCAGGTCGGGAGTCGCCGACCTTGCCTTCGAGAACGATGTCGAGGCCCTGATGATGACCCGCCGCCTGTTCAGCTTCATCCCATCCAGCAACAAGGAAAAACCGCCAATCGTGCCCACCGACGACACGGTCGAGCGGATGGAGATGTCGCTGGACACACTGGTGCCAGTCAGTCCCAACAAGCCGTACGACATCAAGGAGCTGATCGTCAAGGTCGTCGACGAGTCCGACTTCTTCGAGCTCATGCCCGACCACGCCAAGAACATCGTGATCGGCTTCGGGCGGATGAACGGGCAGACCGTGGGCCTGGTGGCCAACCAACCGCTGGTTCTGGCGGGCTGCCTCGACATCCGCAGCGCCATCAAGGCAGCGCGGTTCGTTCGCTTCTGCGACGCCTTCAACATCCCTATCGTGACGTTCGTGGACGTGCCCGGCTTCATGCCGGGGACTGCCCAGGAGTATGGCGGCATCATCAAGCATGGCGCCAAACTGCTCTACGCTTATGCCGAGTGCACCGTGCCCAAGGTCACCCTCATCACCCGCAAGGCCTACGGCGGGGCCTATGACGTGATGTCGTCCAAGCACCTGAGGGGCGACGTGAACTTCGCCTGGCCCTCCGCCGAGATCGCGGTCATGGGACCAAAGGGAGCGGTCGAGATCATCTTTCGCGAGGAAAAGAGCGATCCGGCGAAAATCACCGCCCGGGAGAAGGAATACAAGGAGAAGTTCGCCAACCCCTTCATCGCGGGCCATCGAGGCTTCATCGACGACGTGATCATGCCTCACGAGACCAGAAAACGCATCTGCCGTTCGCTGGCAATGCTCAGAGAGAAGAAACTGGAAAACCCGTGGCGCAAGCACGGCAATATTCCCCTTTGAAACAGCCGAACCGCGGCGGACGCGCGCGATACGGAGTGGTGTCATCGCCGATTGTCGGTCGCCGCTTGGTGATCTCGGCGCATCCGTAATGAATGACTTCCGAGGCAGCCATGTTCCATAAAATCTTGATCGCCAACCGGGGTGAAATCGCCTGCCGCGTCATCAAGACGGCACGCAAGATGGGTATCCGCACCGTTGCCGTGTATTCGGAGGCCGATAAGAACGCGCGGCATGTCGAGCTGGCCGACGAGGCAGTTTGCATTGGCCCACCTCCGTCCAAGGAATCGTACCTGGCGATGGACGGAATCATCGCCGCCTGCAAGCAGACCGGGGCCGAGGCGGTACACCCGGGGTACGGCTTCCTCTCCGAGAACGAGGAGTTCTCCAGGAGGCTGGAGCAGGAAGGAATTGTCTTCATCGGGCCCAAACACGAATCGATCGCCGCGATGGGCGACAAGATCGCCTCCAAGAAGCTCGCCCGCGATGCCCGCGTGAACACGATCCCTGGCTACAACGATCCGATCGAGATGCCCGCGCATGCTGTAGAGATCGCCCGCAAGATCGGCTATCCGGTGATGATCAAGGCCTCTGCCGGCGGCGGCGGTCGCGGCTTGCGCGTCGCCTGGAACGACAAGGAAGCGGCCGAGGGCTTCGCATCTTGCCGGACCGAGGCCAAGAACGCCTTCGGCGACGACCGGGTCTTTATCGAGAAGTTTGTCGAGGAGCCCCGGCACATCGAGATCCAAGTGCTCGGCGACGCGCACGGCAACGTGGTTTATCTCTGGGAACGCGAGTGCTCGATCCAGCGGCGGCACCAGAAGGTCATCGAAGAGGCCCCCAGCCCATTTCTTGACGAGGCGACCCGCAGAGCCATGGGCGAGCAGGCCGTCGCCCTCGCCACGGCCGTGCGCTACCAGTCCGCCGGCACTGTCGAGTTCGTCGTCGGCAAGGACAAGAGCTTCTTCTTCTTGGAGATGAACACGCGACTCCAGGTCGAGCACCCGGTCACCGAGCTGATTACCGGGCTCGACCTTGTCGAGCTCATGATCCGCGTCGCCGCTGGCGAAGCGCTTCCGTTCACTCAGGAGCAAGTCCGCCGCGAGGGCTGGGCGATCGAGTGCCGGATCAACGCCGAGGACCCGTTCCGCAACTTTTTGCCCTCCACCGGCCGCCTCGTCCGCTTCATGCCGCCGGACCAAGACCCTGGCGCTGTCCGGGTCGATACGGGCGTTTTCGAGGGGGACGAGATCTCCATCTATTATGATTCGATGATCGCCAAGCTCATCACCCACGGCGGGACCCGCGACCAGGCCATCGCCCGGATGCACGACGCACTGAACGGCTTCGTCATTCGCGGCATCTCGTCGAACCTCGCCTTCCAGGCTGCCCTCAGCCGGCATCCGCGGTTCATTGCCGGCGACTTCAACACGGGCTTCATCGCCGAAGAGTTCCCCAAGGGCTTTCACCCCTCGACGCTGCTGCATGACGATCCGCTCCTGCTGGCGTCGGTGGCCGCCTACGCACGCCGCCGCTACATCTACCGCGCGGTGCGAACCACGGGCCAGCTCAAGGGCCACGAGCGCCGGGTCGGTAACGAGTGGGTCGTCCTGATGCAGAACCAGAGTTTCCACCTGACCGTGAACCTCGTTCATGGCGGATGCGATATCACCTATCAAGGTGAATCGAGTTGCCTGCGAACCAACTGGAAGCTCGGCGAGATTCTGCTTCGCGGTACCTGGAACGGCACCCACATCTGCGTTCAAGTGGAGCGTATGGGCCTGAAATACCGCGTCATGCACTGGGGCACCCAGGTCGACGCCATCGTCATGACGGGCCGCGCCGCCGAACTGCTGGCGCTCATGCCCGACAAGCCGCCGCCGGATCTCTCCAAGTTCCTGCTCTCGCCCATGCCCGGACTGCTGACCGAGATCACCGTCAAGCCGGGCCAGGAGGTGCGCGCCGGTGAGAACCTGGTGGTGATCGAGGCCATGAAGATGCAGAACATCCTGAAGGCCGAAAACGACGGCGTCGTTGCCGAAGTCATGGCGAAACCGGGCGATAGCTTGGCAGTCGATCAACCGATCGTGAAGTTTCGTTGAGCTGTCGCCGGCCGTGCAAGCTTGGCGAGAAATCTCAATGAGGAGAGCTTCCTGACGTCGTGCCAGCATTCAACGTCTCGTGCACAAACCTCAGTTTCTCGATAGCCGGGGGCGAGAGCACGAACGGGTAGCCATCGGGTAGTCCCATGCCACGGTTGAGATTGTTGAGTACGTAGGTGAGCGGGAACCAGTCGTCGATGAGCCGATCGAATGCCGCGAAGCGTGTAGCAGGAAGCGCAGGGGGGGCGACTTGAGCGTCGGCTCGTCGGCACGCCTTGGCCGCAAGGCCAGGCCGCAGGCAGCCGCGGTCTCCAGCGTATCGGTCATGTGCAGGTAATGGGCCCATGTCTCGGCCCAGTCTTCCCACGGATGGACGTTGGCGTACGCACTGACGAACTGCTGCTGCCAGTCAATGCGTGGCCTCTGGTCGTAATGCTGCTGGAGTGCCTGGGAGTAGTCCTGCCGCTCGTCGCCGAACCGCTCACGGAAGTCGTCGATGAGCGGGCTGTCCTTGATCAATCGGTCCCAATAGTAGTGGCCGACCTCGTGACGGAAATGACCCAAGAGGGTGCGGTACGGCTCGTGGAGCCGGAGTCGCCGCCGCTCACGTTCCACGTCATCCGCCTCGGCCACATTCAGCGTGATCACCCCATCATCATGCCCGGTGAGCACAGGCGGTGCTCCGTTAGCCACGGGATCTGCCAGGAACTCAAACGCGAGGCCGCGCTGAGGCTCGTCATCCTTGCTCTCGACGGGACACCCCAGAGCCAGCAGGCTGTACACCAGTCGCCGTTTCGCCACCTCAAGCTTGTACCAGGACTCCTTGTTCCCCGGCTGGCTCAGGTCCGGGATCACACGCGTCAGGCGACACGACTGGCAGAGCGTGTTCGGGTCGTCGTCGCGGACGACCCAGTTACAGACGTTGTGCTGCGTGTAGTTGTCGCAGAGGCGATAGAGCCGCCCTTCCGCCCTGGGCAGGGGAGAGCGCCAGAGACCCGTTCCCACGGGGTTCAGCGACCCCATGTCCCTCAAGTCCGGCAAGTAGGCAAGCGTGTTCCCGCATTTCACGCACACCGTATTTTCGAAGAAAACGAGCTGTTCGCAGTGATCGCAATGGAAGACATTCATCGTAGTCGACACCGCTTTGGAGAAGTTTCTGGCCATGAGAATCGGGGCTATCCTTGAGCCGATTCTTGATGCATGTTTCATGCCGTGAATCGCGCAGACAACGGGCGACCGAAGAAAGCAAAACGGGATGAAACCTGCCGGGACTTGGTGGTGATCAAGACCAGGAGGATGCAGAATATTGTCAGGCCAGGAATACCTGCGTCGTCGTCGACCTTCTGGCCAGACCATACCACAACCTGTCCCTTGACCAGCCGGTTGCTAGTTTTCAGGTTGGGCAAGAACACTCGACATGTTCGAGAACGAGATGGTCGGCGATGCCGCGGATGTCGAGCTGATCGTAGGGTTGCTAGTGACCAAGGGGGGTTGGAACCGTCCCCACGTTCAGGCGGGCAAGATAGGGTTCGCAGCGCTTCGAGGGCCTCGGTCAACAAGTTCGAATGGAGGACGAAACCGCCGACGAGACCGATGGAGGCGGCTCGTCGGGAGATTCGCCCTCCCAAGGAAGCGGGAGTTCTCAGGAGCGGTTAGTAACTATCCGAAAACGGGGTGTAACCCCCGCAAAATCCAGGACTTGAGAGCGTTTTCGGATAGTTACTTAGTAGCTCATGCGTCCCGACCGGTCGGCGAGCCACTGGGTGACCTCGGGCCAGAACACCTTGTGGGCCTTGGAGCTGACCGAGAGGCCAATGTGGCCGGCGTCGAGGGTCCGGCACATGATGTCCTTCGATCCGACCTTGGACTTGAGGGCCTCGCTCTGGCTCGGCGGCACCAGATGGTCGGCGCTGGCCATGAGGATCTGCAATGGGCAGGTGATCTTGCTCAGGTCAACCAGCTCGTCGCCCAGCTTGAACTCGCCCTTGATCAGTTCGTTGCGCTGGTACAGCTTCTTGACAAACTCGCGGAAGGTTTCGCCGGAGACAGGAATATTGTCGCCGGTCCACTTCTCCATGGCGAAATAGTTCTCGATGAACTTGTCATCGTCCATCTTGTCGAAGAAGGTGATGTACTTGCTGTAATAGTTCTGCACCGGCTTCATCATCTGGAAGCTCGCTTGCAGGAACGTCGCTGGCACGTTGCCGAAGGCATCGACCAGGGAGTCGACGTCGAAGTAATCGGGGTTTGCCCAGAAGGTCACCAGCGATTCGTCTTTGCCAACGCTAAAATCGATTGGGGCCGCCATGATGGTGAGCGACTTGACGATGTCCGGGTTGCGGGCAGTGAAGATGGTTGACATCGTGCCGCCCATGCAGTAGCCCACCAAGTGGAGGCTCTGGACCGTATGCCGCTTGAGAACGTCGTCGACGCAATTCTTCATCAGGCCGTCGATGTAGTCCTTGAGGGTCATGCTGCGGTCAGCGGCCGAGGGGACGCCCCAGTCGATCAGATAGACCTCGAAGCCGCGGGCCAGCAGTTGCCGGATCACGCTCCGGTCGGATTGCAGGTCCACGATGTAGGGCCGGTTGACCAGGGCATAGCAGACCATGACCGGCTCGGCGTAGACTGCCGGCGTGTCACGGCGGTAGCGCAGCAGACGGAGGGTGTCTTCTTCGTAGACGATCTCGGAGGGCGTGGTGCCGACCTTGACGTCGCGTGCCCGGTCGACAACCCGGGGGACGGCGAAGAAGCGGCTCCACATCTTGAGCGTCGCTTCGTAGACGGCCTTCTGCTGTGCCAAGGCCTGGTTGAAAAACTCTTGCTGTAAGCCCAGGGGGATATCGCTAATATCATTGGCCATGATGCTTGCCTTTCCCGTCATGTCATGTCGACGCCGCCGGATCATCAAAAGCCCGGCGGCGAACCAAGGCAGATCGAGGGCCCTGGCAGAGGGGATCGGCCCCCACGATCCGGAATCGTCCCGGCGCCCGAAGGCGCCGGGGCCCCTCTCTACATCACGTATCCCCCGTTGATGTCGATCACTTGCCCCGTGATGAAGCCGGACGATGGGGAAGCCAGGTAGACCACGCCGGCGGCGATCTCAACCGGGTCGCCCATCCGGCCTGCTGGAGTTGCCTTCTGCACCCCTTCCAAGACCTTGTCCGGCATTCCCTCGGTCATCCGGGTGCGGGTGTAGCCCGGCGCCACGGCGTTGACTGTAACGCCCTTGCGGGCGTACTCGCGCGCAAGAGTCTTGGTCAGGCCCTCCATGCCGGCCTTGGCGGCCGCGTAATTCGCCTGGCCAAAGCTGCCGATCGCGCCGGACATGCTCGACATGTTGATGACCCGGCCCCAGCCGCGCTCGGCCATCTCGTCGATGAAGTGCTTGGTGACCAGGAAAACACTGGTCAGGTCGGTGTTGATGACCTCGTCCCAGGCCGCTTTGGTCATTTTCTTGAACGTGGAGTCGCGGTTGATTCCGGCGTTGTTGACCAGGATGTCAATGGTGCCGAAATCGCGCGTAACCTCGTTGCACATGGCCTCGATTTCCGACTCGAGGCCCACGTTGTGGGCGTAGTAGTTGGCCTTGTGACCCATGGCCCGGATCCGGTTGCAAACATCCTCGGCGGCCGCGCCTCCAGTATTGCAACTGATGGCGACATCGGCCCCGGCATGGGCCAAGGCCAGCGCCACGGCCCGGCCGATGCCCCGCGAACTTCCGGTGACAAATGCCTTCTTCCCCGCCAGGCTAAAATCCGGCACCGCCGACTCGTCGTCCGACGATCGAGGCGTTTCGTTCCCAGTTGCCATATCTTCAACTCCGAACGGAAAGAGGGGGATGGGAGTGGCCGTTCCACTCAATGTTTGGTTTCGATGGCCTTGAGCCGTTCTTCGATGGCCTGCAGCCGGTTGATGATGTTCTGTTCGGTGCTGTGCAAGCGTTCGAACAGGCCCGTGATGTCGGCAGCCAGGGGCAAGCCGAAATGCCGGGCCGTATCCTGGATGGCCTGGTCCTGCATCCCCTTCAAGTCGGTGATCGCCTTGAGGTTGTTCCCGAGGAGCTGGAGGAACGTCGGGGTGCGCATGAAATCGTCGAGACTGCGGGAGACCGCGTCGAGCCAGTGGCGCTGGAGTTGCTGCGGGTCGCCAGCAACTTGCATTGCCTCGAGTAGTGCCTGGGTTCCCCGGGTGGATTGCTCCAGCCACTGGGTCCAGAACGAGGCTATCATGGTGCTCGGGTCAGCGGCCACGCCAGAGTTGGGCTTGGATTCGGTGGATGGCATTCCTGTTTCTCTCCTGGCAGGGCGGCCGGCCTAGCCGACTGTCTCGATAGCCATGGCAATCCCCTCGCCGCCGCCGACACAGAGCGCGGCGACGCCACGCTTGCCGCCGGTCCGCTTCAGCCCGGTCATCAGAGTGACCAGGATTCGCGCGCCGCTACAGCCGATCGGGTGCCCGAACGGAATGGCACCGCCGTAGATGTTGGTCTTCTCGGGTGGCAGGCCCAGTTCTTTCCCGCAGGTTAGAGCAACGACGGCGAAAGCCTCGTTGAGCTCAAACAGATCGACACCCGAGACGCCCCAGCCGACCTTGTCCAACAATTTCTTGACCGCCCCGATCGGCCCGGTCGTGAACCACTCCGGCTCCTGGCTATGGATCGCGGCTCCGACAATCCGCGCCCGGGCCTTCAGTCCTAGCGCCTGACACTTCTCCGGCGAGGCCACCAGCAGCGCCGAGGCCCCGTCATTGATGCTCGAGGCATTGCCGGCAGTGACGGTGCCGTCGGCGTTGAAGGCGGCACGCAGGCCGCGCATCTTGCCCTCGTCGAACTTGTTCAAGCCCTCGTCCTCGCTGACCGTTGTGGTCTTGCCCCTGACGGTGATCGAGACCGGCGTGATCTCATCAGCGAAGACCTTGTCGGCGACGGCCTTGCGGGCACGAGCATGGCTCTCGAACGCGAAGTCGTCCTGTTGCTGGCGGGTGATTCCGTACTTGGTGGCGCACTGATCGGCAAACGCGCCCATCGGCTTGTTGCCGTAGGCGTCGGTCAGGCCGTCGTACATCAGGGCGTCCATCACCTCACTGTTGCCCATGCGGTAGCCCTCGCGGGCCTTGAGCAGCAGATAGGGCGCCCGGGTCATGTTCTCCATGCCGCCCGCGATGGCCACGCCCGCGTCACCCACGCGGATCATCTGGTCGGCCAGCATCACGGCTCTCATCCCCGAGGCGCAAGCCTCGTTGACCGTCACCGCGTGCGCATTATTCGAGAGCCCGCCGAAGATCGCCACCTGGCGCGCCGGGCTCATACCCTGGCCGGCGGCGATGCAAGTTCCCATGATGACTTCATCGACACGGTCGGGCGGCACGCCCGTCCGCTCCAGCAACGCCTTGACGCAGGTGGCCCCGAGCTGAACTGCCGGAACCCCGGTAAGCGCTCCCATGAAGGCCCCCATCGGTGTCCTCACGCCTGTCACGATCAACGACTGAGTGCTTGCCATCGTCATGGTCCTCAACCTTGCGGAACCGACTCATAAGAATGTTGTAACCCGTCCTGGGCTCGTCCTACGGCCGGGGCGGATTCCGCCTGGCCGTGCTCCTCCTCAGCCTGACGGCTGTGTGGGTCAGACCCTCAAGCCCGACACGCTCTTGGACGCGACCTCGTAAAACTTCTCCATTGCAGCCTGGACGTCTCGCGTCTGCGCCTCGGCCACAGTCTTGAGGCACTCAAAGCTGTGCTTCCAGAGCTCCTCCGTGAAACGGCGGAACTGCTGCGGATCCGTGGCCTCGCCCACCTTGAAGGCTTCTTCGATGGTCCGGATCCCCGCCTTGTACTGAGCGTCAAGCGACTCACGGTGCTTGTTCAGCATATCGGTGACCGCCTGGCCCCATTTCTTCTGGGCGTCACTCAACTGCTCGAGCCAGGCGGCTCCCGGCGTTGTGGATCCAGAGGCCGGACCTCCCGTGGACGGAATTCCCGGATCTGACGGATGCCCGAACGTCTGTGCCCCGAACATCTGCGGCCATTGCATCGTCCAGTTCCGCAGCACGTCTTGCTGCAGTTTCATCGTCGACTCGGTGGCCTTGCGGTAGTTTTCGAGAATCATGTCAAACATTGCTCACCACCCTCTCCTGACTCAAGCGAAGAGTGCTTGCCATCATCATGGTCCTCGACCTTGCGGAACCGACTCAGATGTGTTGTAACCCGTCCTGGACTCGTCCTGCGGCCGGGGCGGATTCCGCTTGGCCGTGCTCCTCAGCCTCATGGCTGTGTGGTCAGATCTTCAAGTCCGACGCGCTCTTGGACGCGACCTCGTAAAACTTCTGCATTGCAGCCTGGACGTCTCGCGTCTGCGCCTCGGCCACAGTCTTGAGGCACTCAAAGCTGTGCTTCCAGAGCTCCTCCGTGAGACGGCGGAACTGCTGCGGATCCTTGGCCTCGCCCACCTTGAAGGCTTCTTCGAGGGCCCGGATCCCCGCCTTGTACTGAGCGTCAAGCGACTCACGGTGCTTGTTCAGCATATCGGTGACTGTCTCGCCCCATTTCTTCTGGGCTTCACTCAACTTCTCGAGCCAGGCAGCTCCCGGCATCGCGGATCCAGAGGCCGGACCTCCCATGAACGGAAGCCCGAACGCCTGTGACCCAAACATCTGCGGCCATTGCATTGTCCAGTTCCGCAGCACGTCCTGCTGCAGCTTCATCGTCGACTCGGTGGCCTTGCGGTAGTTTTCGAGAATCATGTCAAACATTGTTCACCTCCAGAAGGTCCGTAACCAACTCACTGTATTTAATCCTGACTCAAGCGAAGCACCGAGTCAAGCGAAAAATGCTGCGATTGCAAAAATTTTTCTGCCGCCTTTTTTTCAGGAGTTTGTGGGATTTTCCTCGGTCCAAGGGCAACGTATAGTGCGGATGCACAATAATCCGGAAGGCCGTCGATCCACCCGGAAGGCGGCCAGCAGGAGGGGTTCTGCCAGCGCGTCCGGCGATGTCATGGCGCGTGAACGCGCTTGACCATTCATGGAAGCCACTACCATGCGGCTCAGAGCCCCTGCCCGCACACAAAAAAACACGACCGTGCGAGCGCTGTTACCCCGGGGTGACGTACCCGGAAATCCAATCGATACCCATCTTCTGCAAATGATCTCCCTTCAACTTAAGCTGGCGGTGTCTGCAAGTCAAGGACTTGCTTCAGGCTGCAAGGCAACAGAACAGAAAGGAGCCTTCGCGGCCAGGAATGGAAAGGACCGTCCGGCGTAAACGCCTGCACCGGGAGCCACGCCCAGTCAATCCCTCGCTTCTGCATATCGACCGTTCCATCAAGGCACTGCATCGGACTGTCGCCGATCCGCGGCGTGAGAGCCCGCAGACGTATTATTCTGTCTGTTGGATTGATTCCATCGAAGAGAAGAGGCTGACTCACAGGCGTGGGAATCCTTGGCGGATCGACCTTTAACCGGTAGCGTGATAGTCCGAGACGCGCGCGGCGGGCGCAGCGTTGAATTGGGAGTTTGCCGCCATGAAGGAATCGCCGTCTGGTTCTTCTTCCGTCGATCGTATCAACAATGCGGAATGTTCCGCGCCTGCGAGCGCCCACCCGGTCAATCTTCCCTGGGGACCGGACGCGACGCTCGGATTGGAATTACCGCCAGGGTTGATGGAATTCGAGCTGGACACGCTCTGGCCCGACCTCGAGGGCCCAGTGGGCGACTATCCGGCTGCCCTCGAAGGTGCGCTCGATGCTCTCGAGGAATCGCCGCCACTGGAGCGCCTGGTGAAAGCGGGCTCGACCGTGGCGCTTGTGGTTGACGATCCATCGCGATGGACGCCGGTTCGCGCGGCCTTGCCGATCGTCCTACGGCGGCTGCACGCGGCGGGTGTTCGCCCCGACGATGTGACGGTAAGCGTCGGCGTCGGGCGGCATCAAGCCGTCGATCTCGCGGCGATGAAGCGCCGGCTGGGTGATCAGATCGCCGCCACGTATCAGTCCTTCAGCCCACCGGTGGACGACATCGCGGCTTACGACGATCTGGGGACAACGGCTCGTGGAGTTCCGGTTCGGGTCTTCCGGCCGGTCGCCAGGGCCGACCTGCGGATCCTGATCGGCTCGGTCCTGCCACATCTCCAGGCCGGCTTTGGGGGCGGCTACAAGCTGATCTTTCCGGGAACCAGCCACCGCACCACGCTTGGGGCGCTGCATCGGCAGGGGCTCAGCGGCGGCGGCGATGCCGGATCCTTGCTGGGAGGAGACGCGGCAAGCAACCCGATGCGCCAGGCGATTCACCAGGCCGCCGAACTGGTGGGACCGTGCGTCTCGATCAGCCACCTGATCGGTGGGCCAGCTCAGATCTTCCGGGTGACTGCCGGCCGGCCCGAATCGGTCCAGGAGCTACTGGCGGCCGATGTCCGCCGCCGATTTCAGGCTCAAGCCGCGGCGCCGGCCGACATCGTTGTGGCGGGCAACCATCCCTGGCCGGGTGATCCGATGCAGAGCTTCAAGATCTTGCTGCACCACCGCGCCGCCTGCAAGCCCGGCGGAGTACTCATCGGCTTCTTCTGGACCGACCCGGACGAGATCGACCGTTCCTTTCCGCGATCTGCCCTGCGGTTGATCGCGGCCACAGGCGCGCCCGGCGGCTGGGCGATTCGCAGTCTGGTTCCGCTGGTCGAACGCGCAATGTCGGCAGCGGGCTCTCCCAGCGCCTTCATGCTTCGCTGGGCCCGCGAGCTGGTCGTTGCGCGCACCGTTCTGGTTTTCTCGCCCCCGCTCCACGCCTGGATTGGCCCTCGCCTTGGCCCCGTCCGCCTCTTCGCCGAACAGCCGGCCCTCTGGCAGGCCGCGCTCGAGGCGCTGGAAAAGTCTCGCCCGCATTCGCCTGGAATTCGTATCTTTCCGCAAGGCGGGCTGACGTACGTGCCGCAGGTTCCTCGATGACACCGCTGACGATTCACGGCTCCTGGTCGGGACGCGTGGAGGATCCATCAATATGGTTCCGGAACCAGAGCTCGAGCATGACGAGCGCCCAGAGGCGGTGGCCGTGCTCGCGGCGGCCTTCGATGTGGTCGGCGACCAGGGTACGAATGGAGTCGGGGCGGAAGAGTCCCCGATCGAGGCACGATCGGTCGAGCAGAATGTCGCGGAGCTCGTGTTTCAGCTCGTCCTGAAACCAGCGGCCGACGGGGACACCGAAGCCCATCTTGCGGCGGGACCTGATCGACTTCGGCAGCAGGTCGGCGAAGGCCTCCTTGAGCACGACCTTGGAGCGGCCCGGGCGAAACCGGAGCTTTCGGTCCAGCGGCATCGCGGCGGCCAGTTCGACGACCCGGTGATCGAGGAACGGTCCCCGGCACTCGAGACCATGAGCCATGCTCGCCAGGTCAACCTTTGCCAGGAGATCGCCGGGAAGATATGTCAGGAGATCGCCCACCATGGCCTGGGTGACCCTGTCCCTGCGGCCAGCCTGGGCCCACGCCTGGGCCAGGAGAGATGCCGGGTCGGTCGTAGCCTGCTCGGGCTGGAGTGATGCGGTTGACGCCAGCAGGTCGAGCTGGGCGTCGGAGTAGAGCATCAACCGGCCGGCTTCATCAAAGGCCGTCATCCAACCCAGGTAGCGCTCCGCCGCCGACTCGTTGATCCGCTCGAAGATTCGCTCCACGGCGCGGAGGCGCGTCCTGGACCTCGCCGAGCGGGGAAGAACCCGGATCATGGTCCCGCCGATCCAGCGCCGCGGCGCCGCGGGCAGGCGGTGGAAGAGCTCGGTCAAGGCCAGGGCCCGGTAGCGATCGTAGCCGCCAAACAGCTCATCGCCCGCATCGCCGGTCAAGGCCACCGTGACGGCCTGGCGAGACTCGCGGGCCATGTGCCAGGTGGGCAGCGCCGAGCTGTCGGCGAATGGTTCGTCAAACTGCCAGGCCAGCAACGGCAGCGTCTCCCAGGCCTTGGGCTCGACCATGAAGGTCTGGTGCTCGGTGCCAAGGTGCTGCGCGGCGAGCTCGGCATAGCGGGTCTCGTCGTAAGCCGGATCGGCAAAGCCGATGGCGAAGGTCTTGACCGGGCGGCTTGCTGCCTGCTGCATCAGGCCCACGATGATCGTCGAGTCGATGCCTCCGGAAAGAAAGGCGCCGAGGGGAACGTCGGCGATCATCTGCTCGCAAACAGCGTCGGCCAGGGTGGCGCGTAGCTCATTGATATCGTCCTCGATCGGCCGCCGCCGTTGGAGATTCCAGTCCGGGCTCCAGTAGCGCTCGATGCGCAGCGTTCCTTCGTGCCAGACCGCATGATGGGCAGGTGGCAGCTTGTTCACATCCTCGAGGATCGTGCGGGGCTGGGGCACGTAACCATACGTCAAGTACTCATCGACGGCCAGCGCGTCAACCCGGCGTGGGACGTCCTGCTCCGGCAGGGCCAGCAGAGCCTTGAGCTCGCTGGCGAACGCCAGGCGCGAGCCGTCGTGCCGATAGATCAGGGGCTTCTGTCCCAGCCGGTCCCGCCCCAGGATCAACCTGCGCCGCGGAGCGTCCCAGATCGCCAGGGCGAACATGCCGCGCAGCAGCGCGAACATCTCGGTGCCCTCGTCCTCGTAGAGGTGGACGAGGACCTCGGTGTCACCCTTGGAGCGGAGCGTGTGCCCCCTGGCCTCGAGCCGGTGCCGCAGCGCGGGGAAGTTGTAGATCTCTCCGTTGAAGACCGTCCAGACCGTTCCGTCCTCGTTGGAGAGCGGCTGATGGCCTCCCTCCAGGTCAACGATCGCCAGCCGGCGAAACCCCAGCGCTGCGTGGTTGTCCCGATAGGTTCCCGAGTCGTCCGGACCGCGGTGGACAATCCGGTCCATCATCGCGGACAGGTGCGCGCTGGCCAGGGCTCTCCGAGGATCGGTCCAGACGGCTCCGCAGATACCGCACATCGCTCTCGCCTCGCAATGCCTGGCGTGGTCTCGAGGACATGGGTTTGGTGGGGATTCGCCCTCGTCGGCTAGCGGCCAGGCAGGACTCTGATTGTCGCCCGATTGGCGGCCTCTGGCCAGAGCGATCGTCCGGGGCGATGCACAGATGGCCTCAGTTCCGGACGACGGACGCACTATTGGACTGGAAGGATCACCCGGGGAGGCCCATCATGTTCTGGTCAGGCAGAGCGCCGTTTCAGGACCTCGAATTCATGCACGAACCAAAATTGCCGCCCCCCTCTCCGACCTCGGGCAGGTACCAGGTATTGTTAAGGCAGGGCTTCCAGCGTCTTGCTGCCTTCTGGGCAACGCCGGGAGTCGGACGGTCCGCCCTGTGCAGCCCCATCGTCGGGTTCATCGCCGGACTGGGCGCCGTGGCATTCCTGCTCTGCCTTCAGGCCATGTACAGGTACGTTCTCGGGGGTCTGCTCCATTTTCACATGCCTCCCACGCTCGAAGGTGAGCCGCATGCCGTCACTTACCCGTGGCCCTGGTGGCTGGTCCTGCTTGTGCCGACAGTGGGGGGTCTGATATCGGGCATCCTGGTCTTCACCTCGGCTCCGGAGGCTGAGGGAGATGGGACCGACGCCATGATCCGGGCCTTCCATCAGGGAGGGGGCATGATCCGGACGCGGGTCCCGCTGATCAAGTCGGTGGCCTCGATCATCACCATCGGCACCGGAGGATCGGCCGGACAGGAAGGACCGATTTCACAGATCGGCTCGGGGTTCGGATCGTATCTGGCCCGGGTGCTCAAGCTGCCGCCTAGCGAGCGGCGAATCCTCATGCTGGCCGGCGCGGCCGCGGGAGTCGGAGCCATCTTCCGGGCGCCGCTTGGGGGCGCTCTCTTTGCCGGCGAAGTTCTTTATTCCTCCACGGCCCTCGAATCGGAGGCGCTGCTTCCCTGCCTGGCCAGCTCGATCGTGGCCTATTCGACGTTCGCCCTGTTCATCACCCCGAAGCCGATCTTCAGCCTGCCCAATCTGTCCTTCCAGGGATTGCGGGATCTGCCTTTGTACGTGGGGCTGACTCTGGTCTGCGCGGGCTTCGGCTGGCTCTATGTCCACGTCTTTTACGGCTTGAGGAACAAGCTCTTCAAGCCCATGCCCATCCCGAGGCAGCTCAAACCGGCCGTGGGAGGGTTCTTGCTGGGTCTGGTGGCCCTGGCTTACCCGCAGGTAATGACCGGCGGGTATGGCTGGGTCCAGTGGGGAGCGATCGGGATGCCGCCGGAGCTGACCCTCGCGGGCGAGTCGAGCTTCGTTCCCCACATGGGAATGGGGCTGCTGCTGGCACTCTGCGTCTTGAAGATCGTGGCCACCGGCTTCACCATCAACTCCGGCGGCAGCGGCGGAGTGTTCGGTCCGTCGATGCTGATCGGCGGCATGATTGGCGGGTTCTATGGTCAGCTCATGGCCTGGATGCTGCCCAGCGTCTACATCAACCCGGCGGCCTACGTGCTCGTGGGGATGGGAGGGTTCTTCGCCGGGGTCTCCAAGACGCCGCTCACCTCGATCGTGATAGTCAGCGAGATGGCGGGGTCGTACAGCCTGCTCGTTCCCTTGATGCTGGCCTGCGGGCTGAACATGGCGATCTCGCGGCGATGGACCATCTACGAGCAGCAGGTGCCCAGCCCGATCGACAGCCCGGCCCACCAAGGAGACTTCGTGGTGGACGTGCTCGACCGGATCCTGGTAAGCGATGTGGCCATCCGGACGGAAGGCATCGAGCCCATCCCCGCCGCGATGCCGTTCAAGAAACTGATCCAGCTCGTCGCGCGCTCGAACCAGACGCTCTTCCCGGTGGTTGACGGCCAGGGCCGGCTCACGGGAATCTTCACGCTCCGCGACCTCCGCCTGGCCCTGGTCGGCTCTGAGTGGGGGCCGCTTGTGCTGGCCGACGACCTCGCCACCCGGCCGGTGCTGTCGGTCACACCCGAGGACACCCTCCACACGGCGCTGCGGCGGATGACCGCGCTGAACATCGACGAGATCCCCGTGGTCCAGCCCGATGACCCGACCGACCTGATCGGCATTCTGAGCCGGCGTGAGCTGACCTCCGCGTACACCTCGCTGATCCAGTCGCTCCGTTCGCCGGCGACTGCGGGGTCGTCCGGCAAGGTCTAAGTCCCGTGCGGCCGGCCGCGCCCCCTTTGCGAAACTACAGCTCAACAGAAGGCGAAATCGACTACGCGGGGAACCGTCCAGGCGGGTACTCTCCGGAAGAAGCCCAACATCAAGTGGACCAAGGACCGGGGCAATGAACCCCAGCGTCCCAAGGAGGAGTATCCCTGGTTCTGGGACGGCGGTACCTTCGAGGGAGATCGGGTGAACGAGCGGCATTACACGAACGCCGAGAAGCAGGCGGCCCGGGAGGGGCTGAAGCACAAGGCATCGACCAAGGGCTGAGCCGAGGAGGAGCGATTTCATGGCACTGAAGTGGCAAGATCTCATCGAAGAACGGAAAGGTGTGATGATGGGTAAGCCCGTCTTCAAGGGGACCCGGCTGACGGTCGAGCACGTGCTCCGCGAGCTCGGTACGGGGATGAGCCACGACGAGCTGCTCGACAATTATCCCAACCTCACCCCCGAGCACATTCAGGCCGCTCAGCAATATGCCGCCGACCTGCTCGCGATGGACCAGATCATCTACCAGTAACCTGTGAGAGGGCTGGCCTGATGCGAATCCTCGCCGACGAGAACGTCCCCCGCGCGATTGTCGCCTGGCTCCGCGACACGGGCCATGACGTGCTCTACTCGGCCGAGTCCCGCAAGCAAACGCCCGACGCCAATCTGCTGGCGGAAGCCGAGGCCCAGGGCTATATCGTGTTGACCGGGGACAAGGACTTCGGTGAGCTCATCTTTCGCGACCACTCGAACAGCCATGGCGTGATCCTGCTCCGAATGAAGAACCGGCCCGCGGCGATTCGCCTGGTCCGTCTCCAGCAGGTCTGGGCCCTGGTCGAGTCCAGGTTGCTCGGCCACTTCGTCGTGGTGACCGCGTCCAAGATCCGCCTGCGACCGTTGACAAAACCCTGAATGAGCTTTCCACATGCCACCTACTGGCCTCTTCGATGCCCTGGTTGCGGGTTATTGGTCAGGCTCCGGAACGTGGGTGGCCCCTGGTATGTGGTTTCGTTGAGAGACTTTCTTCTTCTCAAAGCGCCATCCGGACTACTCTGCGGCAATTGGGACTTCTCCAGTCCCATTTCCAGGAGGTGTTCGCATGGCTACCAAGTTCAAGTCAAGAGCTCGTCG
>JAFAHT010000528.1 GCA_019237095.1 Planctomycetaceae bacterium | reverse complement strand
GGCTTCGGTTCGGCATCGATGCCTGAACTCGCACGATGGGCAGTGGGTGTTCAGCACCATCAGCGGGGGCGAGGTCGATTTGATCTGCTGCTTCAGCCTCCCAAGGATCTGCCGGGCCTCCTTGACCAGCCGGGTCGCTCCGGACGGCCCGACCAGCTTGATCTTGGTCACCGAGAAACCGGCACCATGAACGACCTTGACGAACGGGACGGGCCGCCCCAGGGCTTCGGCCAGGATGATTCCGTCGAATGCGGCGAGTAGCAAGTCCTCTCGGGTCAGCTTGTTCCTGTGGGAGAACCGGACCGGGACGTAAGGCGCTTGACCGTCGTCACCTCGAACGTCCTGCTGTTCGAGCAGGTCGAACCTGACCGCTCCACCCGGGGATTCGACCCTGGCCCCGAGGATCAGTCCGACCCCCTCTCTGACTGCGAGTTCCAAGGACGTGGGTTCCCTCAAGACCTGGCTTCCGGCATGGTTGCGCACCGAGCGGTCGATCGCCTCGTCCTTGTATATGGCGTCAGCCTTGGTCTGGATCACCTCGTAATCAACGACTTCCCCAACCTCGCCCTTGGACTTCAGGAATCCCTTGTAGGCGCATCGGCAGTGGGCGAGGAACAGGCTCTCGGTGATTTGCATGACCCGACGCCTTCCGACTCTGGAATGGAGAAAGGGAACGGACTTACGTCGAGCATACACCTGGATCGGGCATCAGGTCGAACCCTACCAGGTTGAGTCTATAGCAAGGAAATCGGGCCGGGTCCGTGAACAATTTACCACCGGTGGGCGTATCTCCTGGTAGACCCTTTCTTCCAGGAGCTTCTCCGTGCCAGGACCCGGCGAATACCGACCCGATCCCAGCGAAGGCATCACCCGCATCGAGGATCTGCCCCAGCCCAACATCAGCATCCGGAGCCGAAGCTACAGGCGCCGACCCTGTCCGCGCTGTGGCCACAGCTCCTACCGCGATGGACGGGGCCGTCGCACCCTCCACGACCTCGGCGACCCGCTCACCGGCCGGCCCCGCGACCTCGTCGTGCTCCACTCCCGGCACTACTGCACCCGCTGCCGCAGGTACTTCAACGCCGACATGACCGACCTGGCCGACCCCGGCAGTCACTACACGCGCCGCGTCGTCGATACCGCCGTCCGGCTCGTGGTCGAGGACGGCTTACCCTATCGCACCGCCGGCTGGACCCTGTGGCGCGACCATCGTGTGTTCGTTCCCTACGCCACGATCCAGAACTGGGTCGAGGCCGGGGGGGAAAAAGGCGGCGAACCGGACCGGGACCGAGCACCTCGACTGGGCACTCTCCGACTTCTCGGGCTTCATCGCCGCCGCCGAGCTGTATGACGGCCCGTTCTGCATCCTGTCGCTGGTCGACAACCGGACCTACAAGCGGCTGGCCTATCAGGTCCTCAGCCGCGCCCCGACGGCCAAGGACGTCGAGGCATTCTTCCGCCGCTTCCAGGCGGCCCTGGGGCCACGCGGGCTGACCGTCAAGGGGATCACCACCGACGGGTCGGCGTTGTACCCCGAGCCGATCGCCACGGTCTTCGGCGACATCCCCCATCAAGTGTGCACCTTCCACGTCCTCCGCGAGGTGGTCAATGCGGCCCTCTCCGCCGTGGCCCAGGAGCGCAAGCGACTCACGGCCACCGCGCCGAAGCTGCCGCGGGGCCGCCCCGGCACGAAGGCGGCGCGGCGCGCCGCCCGGCGCAAGAAGCGGATCGAGGCCAAGGTCGGCGACCTATTCGCGCACCGCCACCTGTTCGTGCAGCGGCAGCTCACCGCCTCCGAGCGGGCGACGCTGCGACGGATCACCCGCGGCCTGCCGCAACTCCGCACGCTCCGCGGCCTGATGGAGGACGTCTATCGGCTGTTCGACCGGCGGTGTCGGACGGACACGGCGGTGGCCAAGCTGGCCGCGCTGCGGGCGCGGTTGAAGCGGTTCGGCCGGCTCCGCGAGGCGCTGAAGAAGCTGCTGACGCCGGGCCTGGACAAGGCGCTGGTGTTCCTGGACGAGCGGCTGATGGGAGCGACGTCGAACGCGGTGGAGCGCGGCAACCGGCGGTACCGGAAGATGCAGAAGACGGTGTACCGGGTGCGGACGCAGCGGGCGATCGAGGGCCGCCTGGCGCTGGACCTGCAGCGCGAGCGGCAGGCCGAGGGCCGGGCGCGAACAACCAAGCTCCTGCACAAGGCGAGAGCGGCGTGATCCGATCACCCGGTTTCCTTGCTACATTGTC
>JAFAHT010000368.1 GCA_019237095.1 Planctomycetaceae bacterium | reverse complement strand
GGTGGATTGACCTCCCCACCCTACGGGCGTGGGCCCACCCTACGAGAAGTGGAACGATGCCCACCATCACGAAACAGGAGATCCGCATTTCCAGCGCATGTTCGGTATTTTCACGCGATCTGGTTTCCGTCGAGGTGGCGGCCCAGCAAGTTGGCGTCCACCCTCAGACCTCGTTGACCAGGTTTACGTTTCCGGTGCGCTATCCGGTGCGCGCACCGGAAAGGACCCCAGATGGCAAACCCACGCCCAACGCCGAACCTGAGTATCTCCGTCCGCCCTGGCCACCCGGCACCAGCGGCAACCCTGCCGGGCGGCTTCGCGGGGTCAGGCGGCTTCGCGGGGTCAGAGCCGGTTTCCGGTTTTCGCGTAGGTCTTTATGGTAATATTGGCCGATGACCCGCCGCTTCGCCCAACATTTCCAGGATGAATGAAAAGCAAGGGTAACCCCATTTTTTCATCACCGCAGGGTCGCCAGGCCGGAAGTCAAAAGCCCAGCCACGAACCAATCCGCCGCAAGAGGCCCTGCCGCTGGGGTGGAGCGACGCGACTGACCTGAGCTTCAGGGACGCCGTCCTGCACGTCGAGCCCGCTACCCTGGAACCGGATCAGGCGGTCCTGAGAGGGAGGTTCCGGCTTGCGCGCCAAAGCCTGCGACTGGACCGCCTCAAGGTGAGTCACCAGGGTTTTTCCCGTCGTCCCGCGCGCGGCCAGGATCTGCGAGATGGTCTTCGGCCGCGGACCGTTGCGCCCCTGGTTGAGATAGTCGATCAGCAGAGACTTCCCTTGCTGGCTGTCGCCGAGCATCAGGTGCACCCATGCCCACGACTCGCGATAGTCTCGCGGGGTCATCTCGTGGATGTCCGTCAGGCCTTCGAGCCGGGGCAGGTCGGGGGTCCATCCTTTCTTGAGATCCTCGGGAAGCTTCGCCATGTGCTCATCCTGGACATCGAGTGTATCGGTCCTGGTCTCGAAGTATTCGGCGAGCCCCTCATCGAGCCAGAGGGGAAGATCGCCATAGCATCCGCGGACGAGGGCGTGGGTGGCCTCGTGCCGGAGGTCCTCCTCGAGTCGGTCGCTCAAGTACGTGTAGATAACCCTCCGCTGGCCCTGAGAGAGGAAGAAGGCCCGGCGCGGCGGCAGCTCGGGATAATAGAACTTGAGGAAGTGCGTGTAGGCATTGCGATCGTTGAGGACATAGATCTCGACGGGCTCCTCGTCAGGTCGCGCGTGGTAGTTGAGCCGGCTGCTCAGGTCGGTTTCCAGCGAATGCAGGCAACGAATCGCCGGTGAATCAGCGGGGATCGGAGTGCTGGAATAGACCAGGAACGGACCGGTCCTGACCTGGTACCTCGTCGGTACAAGGGCCTGGCCGCGATCTCCCAAGGTCGCGCAGCCGAGCGGCAGCAAGCACAAGCAAGACGCCAGGAGCAGCCAGGCCGGCCAGGGCCGGTGAGTCTTGCCGATCGGTCGCTCCCAGGTTCGCTGGATCACGCTCGGGCTCCCAACGTCTCGGGTTCAAGAAAGCGGCCGTCCTCGCCGT
Organism: Planctomycetaceae bacterium; assembly: GCA_019237095.1. Classification (GTDB taxonomy): domain Bacteria; phylum Planctomycetota; class Planctomycetia; order Isosphaerales; family Isosphaeraceae; genus Aquisphaera. The sequence continues at coordinate 17,288 of JAFAHT010000368.1, read as the reverse complement.
TGGTTTCGTGCCCGCTTTGCCATGACGGCTCTTTCCGTGCTCTTCCAGACGCTCTTCCAGTCCGAAAGCGGCGACAACCCCCAGGGAAGATAGGCGCGGAGGAAGCGCAGGGTCTCGGTTCGGGTGCGTCCCGCTGCGCCTGCTAGGCTGACGCTCAGTCGGGCCAGGTTCTGGATCCGCCGCCGCTGGGGCACGGGACTCATCAGGCGGACCCCAACGAGGTCGATCAGGCTCAAGAACTCGCTCGTTTCCAGGCAGTCGAGATGGACCAGGATGTTACTTGTCTTCAGATCGCGGTGTGAGAGCGATCGCTCGTGGAGGGCCCGGACGAGATGGGCCAGAGCCAGGTTGAGGCGGCGACTCCGGTCCCTCAAAGCCGGCTGATCGAGCGTCGGGAGAACCTTGCGAACGTACTCCGCCAGGGTCATGGCGTTGTCTTGCTTGACCGTCACCAGGTAGGTCTCGTGCGGCAGGAACCAGGAGAGGGGACAGGACCGGGCGGCCCGTTTGCGGGCAAGGAAGGCCAGGTTGCGGGGTGTGGGAATTCCCCGGCTGGCCAGGTGCTGGCCGGCCTGCCACGAGCGCCAGGCGCGCGACGGGCGCACCAGGTTAAGCCAGGGATCGATCCACTTCTTGCGGTTGAACCGCTTGTAAACGACCCGCGTTGGCTGGCCGCCCACCAGCATCGTCGTCTCGGCGACTGTCGACGTCCGCGAGTTCTTCAGCATGACCGTCTGTGGGCGGGAGAAGGGGGCATCCGGATCAGCCAGCAGCGATTCGACTTCGGAGGGATCGAGATCGCGGGCGGCGATCGACCAGCAGACATGGCCCTTGTAGACCTGAAAGTACTTGTTGGTCGAGCGGCAACGCCGGCCCCATCTGCGCCAGAGCCGCTCGGCCCAGACTTGAGTCGAACTCTCGATGCCCGCGGCGAACCGCCGGGCGTCGGCTACGGGTTCCGACCGGCTTTCCAGGTAGGCTTTCAAGAAACGATGGCGATCGGACCGGCTGCTCCGCAGCCAGAAGTAGTGATCGAGCAGGGCCAGGTTCTGTTGAGCCCCAGACCAGCTCAGCCGCGAGTTCTTACGCAGGGCGTCCAGGTCAATCATGGTCAGCACGGGCATTTCTTCGCCGTTCAGACGGACGAGAATGTTCCCGGGATGGAAGTCGATATGGGTCATGCCTGCGTTGTGCAGCCGTGCAGTCAGAACCGCCAGGCTCGTCGCCAGCCGCTGGCGGATCTGGGAACGGAGCGGCTCCGGGTGGTCGTCGAGACGCTCTTCAAGGAACTCGTCCAAGGGAATGGTTCCAGGAATCTCCCAGGTGATCAGGTAGTTCTCGAAGAGGAAGTTTCGCTTTCTCTGCTCACCCAGGGCGATGGGATGGATGGTCGGTACACCGATCGCTGCGAGCACCTCGGACCGCTTGCCCTCGTTGCGACCCTTGCCCCTGCGAAACCACTGGCGCCACATTGCGCGGTAGTCGGGCACGAGGTAGTGCTTGACGTAGATCGCACCCTCGGGAAGATCGACTCGGTAGACGACCCGGTGCGGCCCTGACTTGACCGTTGTGAGCCGACCCTCGCGGCGCCACTCTTCCAGGCGAAGACCCTCGGGACCGAGCAACGTCGCATCCCAGGGGCCGCGAAGCCACCAGCCGACGGGACCAGTCTGCACCCACCGCCATTCCGGGGGCTGGAACATCCGTTGCACCCCCGGGGCTGTCGGTTCCTTCGCTGCCATGGACGTCATGAGCATATTCTGGAATGGTCTGGACTGGTCGGGCCATCGTTGTCGCGGTTGCCGTCAAGACGACCGCAGAGCGTGGCGCGGTGGAAGACGCCCAGCCGTCTTGAACGAACGGAAAACGGGTCAGGAATGGACCCCTGAGCCGGGCGGCGAGACGGCGTGCTCGGGCTGAGGCTGGGTTTTTCCGCCACCGCAACCGAGGCCACGAAGGTCTCTGCCCAGACCTCGACGGAATAGCCCGACTCGACACGTTGCCGGGCGGTCCGTCCCATTCTCCGGCGCAGCTTCTCATCGGCCGCGAGCGTGCGGATCGCCTCGACCCACTGGTCGGAGGTCCGCGGTAGTAAGCCTGTCAGACCGGGCTCGATGAGTTCCGCGTGCATTCCGACCGGGTTGGCGACCACGGGCAGCCTGGCTGCCTGGTATTGCAGCACCTTCAGACCACACTTGCCCTGGCTCCACGGATCCTCGGGCAGCCAGCTAATTCCGATCTGGCCGGCCGCCAGGTCGCGAGCCTCCCACGCTTGCGCCCACGGAACGGGAACGACTCGAAGCGTCTGGAAGCCGGGGAACTTGTCACAGATCACACGCATCCTGAGGCCGGGGATCTCCCGGCCCAGCCGATCCCAGAGCGGTTGCTGTTGCTCTAGCCCCTGGAGCGTGCTGGACGAGCCGATCCAGACCAGATCGCATCGACCAGCGTCATCCTGCCCGGCCGGCAATGGTGCCGCTTCCGGATAGAGCGCGGGTTCCACGCAGGTCGGGATCATCCGGACTCGCGCAGCGGGCGCTCCCGCCCTGAGAGCACACTCGGCCAGGAAATCGTTACCCGCGATGACCGTATCGGCAACCCGGACCGTGGCGGCGAACCGCTCTTGCCGCACGCGCGAATAAGGGCCGCGCCGCGCGTATGAGTCGCGAAAGAGGACGGCGTCGTCGAAATCGAACACCAGTTGACGCGCGCTCCTGCGCAGGATCGCAAGCTGCCACGCAGGCAAGAGCTTGCGCTGCAAGATGACCGATTCGTAGGACGAGACCGCGAAGAGTTGAGCAAGACGGGAAAACGTTGAGCGCTTCAACTTCTGGCAGCTCAGAGACCAGCCAGCGCTTTTCAAAACAGGCTCGAATGCCCGGATTCGATATCGGCAACAGACATGGTCTGGCGAATCAACCAGGGCAAGAAGTCTCATACCGTCCGTCCTCCGTGACGGCTGGGCGGCCATTGCGGTGCGTCGCGCATGAGCCGGATCCTCACGCCGCGGCGATTTTAATCATCGTCACCGAAAAAGCAAGTGGGAATGAATGATAATTTGGGGAAATCAAGGAAAGACCAACTCGGATTGCCGCTGACTCGTGATCATGGTAAAGATACCGGCGCTCGATGATCGGAGCGCGCCTCGACGCTCCGAGCACGCAGGGACGCTCATCGGGCGACCTCTCGGCGACACTGTTGCTCATGAGAAATTTCGTACGGCTGGTACGATTCGCCTGGCCCCATCGCACTCGCTTCGTGCTCTCCATCGCCTGTGCGGCGATGGTGGCTCTCTTCTATTTCACCGAGCTCGCGGCAGTACTGCCTCTGCTCAATATCCTCTTCAAGAGCGAGAACCCCCAGCGCTGGATCTCGACCAAGATCGATACGATCGGCGAGCGGATCATCCTGCTGGACGCCCAGGCCGAGGAAACCCAAAAGATCCGCCACGCCGCCGAACTGAGAGATTTTCAGGCACCGGAACTTACCAGGGACTACCAGCGACTCGACGATGAGTCGGACACGATCAGACAGAAGCTGAACGAACGCCAGCGCGCCGTCGACCTTCCCGACCTGAAGGGCCTCTCGCCGCAGTTCGTCAAGAAAGAGCTGGCCGAGATCGACATCCTGCGTCAAAAGCACGAGATCGTCGAGGGCCGCCTCTCCGAGCTGCGCCGCGGCAGCACCTGGCTGAAGGCCGGCGATCTTGCCTCGATTCGCTATCGCCTGGTGCAGATTCAGAAAGACAAGGAAAGCGAACAGTGGTGGCTGGCCTGGTACCAGCGTTTCAAACCCTTGATCTACAGATTCTTGCCCTCCGATGCCTTTCGCAATCTGCTGCTGCTCATCGGCCTGGTCATCCTGGGCGTGGCCATCAAGGGCTTCTTCATGTTCCTTCAAGAAGTCCTGGTCGCGGATGTCATGCAGCGGACGCAGTTCGACGTCCGCAACCTGTTCTTCCGCCGCACGATCAACCTGGACCTGGGCAGCTTCTCCGATCAAGGTTCCGCCGAGCTCATGGCGCGGTTCACCAACGACATGGATTCCTTCGGCCAAGGGCTGGTCACCCTGCTCAGCAAGCTGATCCGCGAGCCGATGCGGGTCGTCATGTGCCTGAGTGGTGCGCTCTACCTGAACTGGAGACTGACCTGCCTCACGCTTGTGGTCGTGCCGATCTCGGCGGTGACCACCCTCCGCGTCGGCCGGATCATGAAGCGCGCCATGAGGCGCTCGCTGGAAAGCATGTCGTCGATCTACAAGATCCTTCAGGAAAGCTTCCAGGGGATCAAGGTGGTCAAGGCCTTCGCCATGGAACGCGTCGAGCGCAGGCGATTCTTCATCGAGACCAAGAACTTCTACCACAAAGCGATCCGGGTGGCGATGATCGACGCCATGTCCGACCCGGTCCTGGAAATGCTGACCCTGGTGACGGTGGCCATCGCGCTTTTGGCCGGTTCGTATCTGGTGCTCAAGAAGACCATCTTTCTCAACCTGGGCCCGTTCCACATCCAGCTCGCGTCCCAGGTCATGGCCATCGAGGAGTTGCTGACCCTTTACGCCGTGCTCGCCGGTGCGTCCGACCCGATCCGCAAGCTTTCCAACGTTCATTCCAAGATCCAGCGCGCCGCGGCTGCGGCCGACCGCATCTGCGCCATGATGGATCGCGAGCCCAAGGTGGTCGAACGTGCCGAGGCGATCGAACTGCCGAGGCAACCCAAGGTCATCGAGTTCCGGGACGTCCACTTCAGCTATCCGGGCCGCCCGCCCTTGCTCAAGGGCATCACGCTGACGGTCCACCACGGCGAGACCATCGCCCTGGTCGGCCCCAACGGCTGCGGCAAGACCACGCTCATGAACCTGCTGCCCCGGTTCTGGGACGTGGACGAGGGGTCGATCACGATCGACGGCCTCGACGTTCGCGACCTGCGCATCCGCGGCTTCCGCAGACAGATCGGCATCGTTCCTCAAGAAACCATCCTGTTCCAGGACACCATCGCCGCCAACATTGCCTACGGCGACCCCGGCGCCAGCCGCGACCGGATCATCGAGGCCGCCAAGCGCGCCTATGCCCACCAGTTCATCATGACCCTGCCCGAGGGCTACGACACCGTCATCGGCGAGCGCGGGCATGGCCTTTCCGGAGGCCAGCGCCAGCGCATCGCCCTGGCGCGGACGATGCTTCGCGATCCCTCGATCCTGATCCTCGACGAGGCCACTAGCGCCGTGGACATCCAGGACGAGGCCCTGATCCGCAAGGCCATCGAAGAGTTCTCCCAGGGCCGCACGACCTTCCTCATCTCGCACAGCCTGGGCACGATCCAGTTCGCCGACCGCATCGTCCTGATGGACGACGGTTGCATCGTCGCCTCCGGCACCGACCACGAGCTCAGACGCTCCTCCCCACTCTACCGCCGCCTGCACGAGATCCATTACCACCGCGAAACGGCCTGAGCGGCTTGTGGCGGGTGACCAGTGGCCAGTGGCCAGTGAAGGCGGGGAGGGGAGATGCCGGCGGATGGAAAGCGCCGACCGAACAACCTTCTGGCCCACCGCCCTGCGACCCCCTCAGATTGCGCAGCCAAGTTACGCTGTTCCCGCCCTGGGACAAGGATTGGCGTCGTCTTTCCCGAGATTCGTAAAGATGTTCCAAGAGCTGCGTAATTTAGGCTAAACCCGGCGAGGGCTTCGGGACGATAGACATAGAGATTCTCGAAAAACCTCCTGTACAGGGCAAACGCAGGCAGGAGACGGGGTTCTTTGTAGACACGCACAATCAAGAATCCGTCTCGCGATCTCATGCCAATCTGACTTCTGCCGTCAACTCGCCATGACGCATTCCCAGGGATGGGGATCTATTCCATGCGTGTTCAAGGACTACACGATCTTGGCCGATCGAACCGGGCTCCTCGAGATTCCTACAAGGCTTATGCCACAAGCGCCACGGTGAGCAGCGGGACGTCCCGATGAACCCCTCTCCGTGCCAGAAGGGATCACACGTGAAAATTCAGGTCACTCGGACTGTCTACAAGCTGTATGACTGTGACTCGCAGCGCCTTGGCAGCCCGGCCACCGACTGGCGGCTCTTGAGGGAAGTGACCCGCGAGTCTTGGAAGACGCGATTGGGTGATTCCGTCTCCGGGCTTCCGGGCGGCGGAATAAGCGGGTTCGTCCGGTTGGGCGAGATACACATCTCGATCCACACGTGGCCTCTGAGGAGGTGCGCTGAGATCAGCTTTTCTTACTGCAACAGTCAATCCGTACCCGAAAGAATCGACCTCTTCTTCACCAACCGGCTGGGCGCCGCTTGGGTACAGACCCTCAATGCGTCACGGTCCTCGCCCTTCGCGGAGGACGCGCTTGTGCAACGGGCGTAGCTTATCATTGCTGTGGACTCCCGGAATTACGAATAATGTGTACGATTGAAATGACATGAGGACATTTCTCTTTGTCTGGAGTCTGGGGGAGTTGGATGCGGATCGCTGTTTTCTGCCCGAACTGGATTGGCGACGCCGTCATGGCGACCCCTGCCCTTCGAGCTCTGAGGAGGAGATATGAGGGTGACCATATAACGGGGATCATGAAGCCGACTGTGGCCGACACGCTCGAGAATGGACCCTGGTTTGATGAGGTGCTCCTGTTTGACCCGAGGTCTCGCCGTCCCGATTGCGGGATGAATTCGTTATTGAAACGGCTGCGCTCGAATCGTTATGATCTGGCCATCTTGCTGCCCAATTCATTCCGCTCCGCCGCCTTGGCCTGGCTTGCCGGAATACCGCGGCGAGTCGGCTATGCCCGCGGGTGGAGAAACGTGTTGTTGACCGACCAGCTCCCACCTCCGCGAGCTGCGAACGGGAGACGGCACCCGACGCCGGCCGTCACGTATTACCTGGAAATCACCCGGCATCTGAGGTGCCGTGTCGATTCCATACGGACCGAACTGTACACAACGGCGGCCGATGAGCATGCAGCCGACCTTGTCTGGTCGCAGTTCGGCCTGCCGTGGGACAAGTCGGTCGTCTGCCTGAATACCGGAGGAGCATTCGGTCCGTCCAAGAACTGGCCGACAGAGCACTTCGCGGCCCTGGCACGCCATCTCGCCGTCGAGGCGGGGGTGCCAGCGCTGGTACTGTGCGGGCCGGCCGAGAGGGCCGCGGCCCGGGAGATCGTGGCACGGGCTGATCATCCCGACGTGGCTTGCCTGGCCGATGCGCGTCAGCCGCTGGGAATCGGGCTGACAAAGGCATGCATCCGACGCTCGGCATTGCTTGTGACGACGGACTCGGGGCCACGCCATTTCGCGGCCCCGTTCAACGTTCCCGTGATCAGCCTGTTCGGCCCGACGCATATTGCCTGGACACTTACGTTTCATCCCCGAGCCCTCCATCTGTACCGCCCCGTCCCCTGCGGTCCGTGCCAGAAGCGTGTATGTCCCCTAGGTCATCACCGGTGCATGCGCGAACTGTACCCCCGGGATGTCTATCAAGCCGCCCTACGGTTCTTGCATCCCAAGCGATCGCCGAAACAGCCCACTGGAGCGGAACTTCCCATAATGGTTTGACTTCATGAGGGCGCAACCCGTATGTCCTTTCTTGAAGTCGGGACCAAGTTTGCGACCCGTCTGCGCTCGGAAATCTCGTCCACGTCGATCACGACTTCGAGGTGGTCCTGCATCTGATTCACCGCATCATCGAGCTCGTGGTCTTGATGAGGGACCTGGCGAGGACCCACTTTACCCGCTCGATGACCATGGTGGCCGTGACGTTTTGCATGCAGATGTGGTTGTTGGGGCAGCTCCGCATTTCCCGCAAGTAGCATGGCGCGCAGGATACGTCGGCACGAACGACGGCATGAGGCTGTCCGTAGGGTCCGATCCAGATCGGGTTGGTCGGCCCGAAGACACTGACAACGGGGCTGCCCACGGCCACTGCCACGTGCATCGAGCCGGAGTCATTGGTCACGCAGATGGCCGCCCGCCGGATGAGGGCGACCAGCCCGGCGACGGTCGTCTGTCCGGAAAGGTCATGGGCGCCGGGGCAAGCCGCGATGATTGCCTGGCTGCGGGGTCGATCCCGGGTCGTCCCCGCAATGACAAGCTCGTGGCCGGATTCGAGGAGGTGCCGGCCGACCTGTGCAAAGCCGGCAACAGGCCAGTGCTTTGTTTCCCAGATGGTCCCGGGCACCAGGACCGCGAGGGGTTTTCCACCCAGCCCGTGGGACCGCAGCAATTCCTCGATCGTCCGCGTCGCCCGTGGCGGCAGGTGGATCGCGAAATCCGGAGGGCGGTCGTCGAGCCCAAGCATCGGCGCGAGCCAAAGATACCGATCCACCGCGTGGACATCGAGAGTGGGGATGGGGATCCGGTGGGTATACGCGATCCAGGATCCCTCGCGGGCCCCGGTCCATCCATGTTGGCCGCCCCCCCCCGGGGGACGCCCGGCTCCCTCCGCCTCGGTCTGACCGCGGGGTCGGTCGAAACCGATGCGGACAGGCGCGCCGCTGACCAGGGTGAACACCGCCGACCGGAACTGGCCATGCAGGTCGATAACCAGGTCGTATCGGTTCCGCCGGATTGCGGAGAGCAGTCGGAATGGGCCCACGGTCGCGGACCAGTTCTGGCCAAAATGGGAATATGTCTTCCGGGGAAACAAGATCGTGCCCGATAGGTCGGGATGATGACGGACCAGGTCGGCATTCTCCGGCGTGATCAACCAATCGATCCGCGCGTCCGGATATCGGGCGCGAAGCTTCACAAGAACCGGCAGGGTGTGGACAACATCCCCCAACGCCGAGGGCTTGATGAGCAGTATCCGCTCGAACTGCCTGGAGGGCATGTGAGACATCATCGTGACTTCGGGGATTGGAGGGTAGTTCGAGCACGATGGCCTTGCCGGACAGCGGCCCTGACCCATCGGGAAACCGAGTACACGACCGTGACTCCGCTAACTCGCCCGGCGCACGATTCTCATCCTCTTGAGGAGCGCCGAGATGCGATGGCGCGTCGTCTCATAGCGCAAGACTTTCTGGCTGTTGACCCAGTTCATCTGAATCGCGCGGCGCGGCCCGTTAAATGGCTTATGGCCATGCCAGGAATTGTCGCTGCGCCGGAAGCAAATCAAGGTCCCATCTTCTGGAGGCACTTCGACGACGAAGTCATCGAGATCTGTGCCCGAGCGGAGCAGCCTGAGGCGGCCACCGGCCCCCTCCCATCCCGGGTTCATGTAGATCAGAATGGTGATGAGTTTGCTTGCCGAGTCGGTATGGATTTGACCGTCCTTCTCCGAACAACGGCTCCGCACCGTGAGCATGATCGGCCGGCCACTCAGGTCGATTCCGAACTTGCTCTCGAACGACTCCCGCACGACCTCCCCTCGCAGCTCATCGATCAGGGCAGCAAACGCCGGACCGTAAGGTAGTCCGCTCAAGGGGAAGCTACCGGGCAGGTCCACCCGGGGGAAGTCGGCGTTGATCGCAGCCCGTGCCTCGTCCTTCACGAAGCCCGGCACCACGAGAAAATCGAAGGGGTCCCGACAGAGTTTCGTGGCACGAAACGTTGCGAGATCAAGCATCGACATGCTTCTCTCATCCTTTCCCTCTTCTTGTCCCTCCGCGCTGCCCTCGTCCACAAGGGGTAGCCGGTAAGGACGACCTTCTTCATCCTTGAAAGCCCGTATAAGACATCGGTCAAATTGGGCGGTAGAGAGAATGTTTTTGGACCAGACCGGTTTCTATTTTCGTACCACCCCGGGTTAGCACGGAGAGCAGAAACAGTTTCTTGTGAGTTCCGGCTTGAGGAGGATGCCATAACGAGCCTCCGTCGCGAGCTGCACTCGGCCCTGGCTTTTCGCCTCTCCTTGGATAATTTGCAAGATCTAACGTGTGGCCGTCCGAAGAGAAAAATCACACCGGGCGCGGCGGTTGGTTTTGTGGGAGCGTAGGAAGCGCGTCGTGTCCGTGTCACCATCGACACGGGCTGGAAAGCCGTGGTCTTGGAGCGGTCTAGGCTCAGTTGAACGGCAAATCGGCCAGGCACCTGGTCTGGGAAAATCAGGACGACTGCGAGGGCAAGCAAGCTTTCCCAGATTTCCCATCATATCCAAAATCTGTGCCCGGTCGGTTCGACCCCCGCCTGATGCAATTATCTCGAGTATTCTTCTTGACTAATCCTATGGACAAAGTATGATATAGTCGCCGTCGGTGATCATGGCATCGCCGAGAGGGGACTGAGGCGTGTTCAGGTTTCTAGTACATGGTAGCGATCAAGCAGTGTCCGGTCAGATGCCAGCCCAGCCGAACAGGAGGGGCTTTTTCCCCCGCGCCAAGACATGAAGGAAGCACTTCCCCCGACCCCGGCGCGTCGTTTCGGACCGCACGACCCCGAAACGCCTCGCGCCGGCGGCCTTTTTCTTTATCCATGCTGGAAACTCGGAACTGTGGAAGTTCGCCCGATGCGCAGTCTCTCATCGTCTCTCGTCAGTTGGGCTCGAGGTCGGGGCAGCCTCTTTCTGATGCTGCTGGCAATCGGCTCGACCTTCTGGTCCTTGCGATCGACGGCTGCTGAGCCGGAGCCCAAAGCACAGCCCTACGTTCTGGAAAGCTACTACAAGGCCCGGTGGGAACAGGCGGACGAGTTCATTCGCCTGTTCAAGAAGAACCATCTCCCTGTTCTCAAGAAACTGGCGGCGGACGGGCGGATACTGAAAATCTCCGCGGTCAAACCGAGGTACCACGCCACCGAGGACGGCCGGTGGGATTATCGCGTCACACTGGTCTTCAAGAGCCCCGCCGCGGCCATTGATTCCGCCTACGAGGACGCTGTGAAGAAACAGCTTTTCCCCGACCAGGAGACATTTCAGCGCGAGGAGCGGCGGCGGTTTGAAATTCTCGACGCGCACTGGGACCTCCCAATAGTTGATGTCGATCTCGAGCCGTGAGGCTGCCTGGCGACGCAGGCCGAGATTGCAACGGGTTCCTTTTGTGACCGGGAGTCATGCCATGGTCCGCCTTGAGGTCATCGTCCCCGACGAGATCCAGCCGAACCTCTCCTGTCGTCCCATCGATCGGCCCCGTGCCAGCCGGCTGGCGACGCCCCCAGAGAGAGCCGGCCAGTTCTCCTGAGTGCCTGCCCGGTTGTGACGAGGCGCCATCCCGGATCAGTGCGGGAGCCGGGGGGCCAGCTCAGCGCGGGCCCGCATCCGGCGGTCCCAGGCCGATCCGGCGCGTCGATCTTCTTCGAGCACCCAGCGCGCGACTTCCTCGGAACGGACCGGCAAGAATTCGCTCATGTCGACAGTCTGGTAGGTCCCGTCCTCGCTCAGGCGCTCGATGACAGGCCGCTTGCGTTCGTAGTCGAACCGCCAGAGCTCGGCGACGCGCAACGCGGCATAGATCGCCGGGCGGTCGATCTTGGAGGGAGAGACATCGACTTCGATGGCCAGGTCGGGATTGGGGTACTCGGCCACATCGTTGGACCATCGCACTATGGCCTCATCCGCCACCGCTAACTTCTCGGGTGCGAAGTAATAGCAGTCGTCGGCCTCCAGGCCCCGAATGACCTCGGGACGTATTCCAGGTCGTCTGACCTAGTCCCGTGCACGGGATCTCTAACTCATCAGCCGTCAACTCCACGAAACGAGCTAAGCAGTTGTCCAACAATAACTTCAGCATTTCTTGGAGTTGTCATGAGGCCAAATTGTGTAGTTTCACTTGGGCAATACAGGTCGCGGCTTCAGCCGGACCCGGGCCTTCTCTTCCGGTGTCACCTTGTATCCCGTGGGGTAATCGGTCTCATCCAGACAGGCACGGCAGTGAAAGCCCTTGTGCGAGCGCGTTCGACGGATGTAACCCAGGGTCGTCTCCTAGCTCACCAGGGGCTCCCCGGCCCAGGTGGCGCTGATCAGGCTGAACATGCGGTGATCGATCGGATTCCATTGGCTCGCCCCCGGCGGATAGTGCGTCACCGTGATGATCAAGTCGAACTCGTCCGCCAATCTTTGGAGCGCCACCTTCCACTCCCACTTGGTCGCGGCATTGGCCCCGCCCGCGTCCGCCTCGATCAGCAGCCGCCTCTTGCCGAAGTAGCGCCAGCGACCGACCTCCAGCCACCAGCGGCGGATGGCCGCCACCGCGAACGACGGCGTCTCATGGGACGTCCCGACGACGACCAACCCATCATCGAACGCCAAGTCATAGACGCCGTGGGGGATCGCGCGCCCGACGGCCCAGCTCGGGAAGTCGTGGTCGAGCACCTCCCGATCCTCGCGCCGCCAGCTCCGGCCCGGGTTCTTGAAGTCACCGACCAGCTCCTTCTTCTTGGTATCGACGCTGATTACGGGCCATCCCTGCGTCCGGTACAACTTCCGCAGCCGCACCAGGTAGCGGAACTGTCGATCCCGGTCCTTGTGACGGGTCCCCGCCGTGTTCTTGCGACAGGTCCGCAGCGAGAAGTCCCGGTCGCGCAACAGCCGGGCGATGGTCGAAAGGGACGCCTTGAACCCTCGATATCGGAGGGCCCTCTGGAGAGTGTGAAGCGAGCGGTGCGTCCACTTCATGCCGGAGACGGGATCCCCGGCGGTCGCGTCCGCCAGCAACTCCTAGAGGGCCGTCAGGATTCCGGGCGTCGGGTCTCCGCGCGCTTGGGACCGGCCCCCCAGGCGCCGCACCCGGCCCGTCGGGCGCGAGTCGGCTTGGTCCAACTCGCGCCGGCCTCGGGCGATCGTATTGCGGTTCAGGCCCGTGATCCGCGCCAGCCGAGTGATTCCCCCGTGGCCGTACGGGCGGGCGAGGAAGCCGGCGACGAGCCGCCGGCTGCGCTCGTCGGTGCAAGCGATGATCCGGTTGATCGCCTGGTGCTCACGAGCGACCTCCCCATCCGGTTCGCGTCGGCACTCGGGGCAGGAGCAGCGATGAATCGTCCCGACATCTTCCTCATGGGTCTTACACATTGTCCCTTACCTCCCTGATCAGAGTGACAGAGCGGTAAGGTCATTGTACTCGAAATGCTGAAGTTATTGTTGGACGCCCGCTAAGTCAAGGGAACACGCCACCCAGCTAGCCTATGGGCGGCGCCCCTCCTGCTGAGAGGGTTCCTCCTTCCCGGGCTGACGGTCCCGGAGCACACCCGGAAACTGGCGCTGCTGCTTCAGGAAGCGGTACTTCGGCATCTCCATCCAGGCGCGTAGCCGGGGGAAGAAGATCCAGACGCCGAGGAAGGCGGCCATCAGCAGCGTGACCGCCAGCACGATGAGGTTGACGGCCATGGGGCGTCCTCCTGTTACCAGGACGGGGATGCTGGCTGGTACAGCGAGCGGACGTAACTCGCCAGCAGGCGGCGTTGCGCGGCGTCCAGCCGGTCCCGCCAGGGCGGCATGGCGGTCCCGGGCACGCCCCGGACCAGCACGTCCTCGGCGTAGGACAAGCTCGGGCGCACCTGCCGGAAGTCGGCCGGCTTGGGGGCCAGGGCGCCTGCCGCGGTGCCGTCGCCCTGCCCTTGCGGGCCGTGACACGTCGCGCAGTTCTTCACGTACAGCTTCTCGGCCTTGGCCTGTTCCTCGGCCGAGAGCGAGGGTTCCTTTTTCGCCTGCGGGTGCTCTGCTTCCAGCGAACGGACACGGGCCGCCAGCGCCCTCAGGTCGTTCGCGGGCAGCTCATGCCAGCCGGGCATCGACGACCCGCGTACGCCCTCCCAGAGGACCCGGCTCAGGGCTCGGTCCGAGAAGTGTGCCCGGGTCAGGTCGCGCGGCGCGGGCAGCAGGCTCACCGCCGCGGGCCCATCCCCCTTGCCGCCTGGCCCGTGGCAGCCGCTGCAGTGGCGAGCGAAGACTGCAGCCCCGCGCAGCTCGAAGCGCGCCAGTTCGGCGGACGGCAGGTCCGTCGAGAGCAGCACCGCCGGCCCCGTAGTGCGCGGGATGGCACAGTCACAGAAGATGCCCATGCGCTCTTCCTCGGCCGGGTCCGGTTTCCGGGTGGGGCTGCTGCTCTCCAGCGTGCCAGCCAGGCGTGCGTCGCGGCCGAGAGAGTCCAGGTAGGCGACCAGGTTGAGCACCTCCTGAGTCGGTTTGAGCGGGGAACCGTCGAACAGCCACGGGTGGGCCGGCATGTTGGACTCGGGCACGACCCAGCGCGGGTTCCACAGGTGGGTCAGATGCCAGTCGCGCGAGCGCTTGCCCGACTCGCGGGCCAGGTCGGGACCGATGCGGCGCGTGCCCCAGAGCTGCGGGAACTCCTGCTCCGTCTCCCATGCCTGGCTAGGCGGGCCGAACCGGCGCACGTCGTCGGCGGTGGCCCGGACCAACTGTGAGTGGCAGTTGAGGCAGCCCTCGCGGCCGTAGATCGCGCGGCCGCGCAACTCGCTCTCACTCAGCCCGTTCAGGCCCGACGGGCGGCTGACGGCGATCTCGTCCTCCAGCGTCAGGTTCGGCCAGACCGCCAGCACGACGAACGAGATCAGGAAGAAGCCGAAGCCCGCCACGCCGGTCAGCACGTAGGCACTCTTGAGCCACGCCATGGCGCGGCGGTGGCTGCCGGCGATCTCCTGGAAGACCTGGTCGGAGGCGAGGGCCTCAGCGTCTGCGGACGTCCCCAGCGCGGCGGGGGCCGGGACCGCCTGGCCGACGGGGCCGGTCAACATGGCCAGACAGAGGGCGCCGAACCCCGCCAGCAGCGGCAGCCCCGCCAGGGAACGCGCGATCCACGAAACATGAGGAGGGAAGGGTGTCAGGCTTGGTTTTTGTTGTTTTGTTGAGTTCCTCGCTTCACTGAGCTCTACTGGGGAGATGCCTAGACGACTTGGCATCCAATTTCCCAACTGGCCGATGAACTCCAGCAGATCATGGCACGGATCGAGCCGAAAACTTATTCAAGAACAAAACCACCGCCTCTGGCGGTGAGACTCCTAAAGGCTCTGCCGTTTCCTGCGTGTATTCGATTCCCCGAGAGCTGTTGGACACGAAGACAACCTGGTTGGGCTGAAGCCGTTGGGCTGGAGGATACTGCGCGAGCACAGCCGGGCTGGTTGACCATCAGGTCAGTCGGCAGTTCGATCAGCAAGGTAATCCCCAGCGAGACTTGGACCAGATGAACTAAACCTCGAATAAGGGCCCCTTCAAGGGGCCTTCCTCTATACCACCGGCTCTGGCGGTGCTGGCTGATTTGGCCATTATTCACTTCCTTCATCGAATTTTAACTTGATTTGGTCCCTCAGGGGCCCTATGGTTCTTCCTGGCTGGACTGATCTACTGCCTCGAATTACACCCCGGGAGCGATGCGACGAGAGGAGTACCAGCATGTCCACCATGGTGATGGAACTCATGCAGCATCTGCAGGACGTTCACACCCATCACCCCAACGATGACGGGCGTGTCATCGTGACGGTGCCCACCACGCCCCACGCTGTGGAACAATTCGAAGTCGGAGTGGTACACCATGACGGACCTTCGGTGGTCCTGCACTGCCAGCCCCTTGAGGATGAACAAGCCAGGCCACAGGATGAACAAGCCAGGCCACAGGATGAACAAGCCACGCCCCCTGCGAGAAAAACCCAACGACCCGACACACAGCTAAGAATTTTGGCCTTCTGGCCAGGAATCTTCGCGTTAGGAATCTTCGCGTTTCTAGACGTATTTCGGGTCATGGTCTCGCGCGACCGCGCAGGCCAGGTTGAAAAAACCAGGACTTGCGTCCATCACGACTACGAGGATCTGTTGTGACGAAGTTGGCCGAGCCTGGCTGCGGAGCGCCACAGGATTGTTTAGGTTCGCCCCTGTGAATCGCCAACGCATCGTGCAGATTGGTGGCGGTGCCGAGTGATCGCCGTAGGTCACTGGGTATCCCCGCTGGCCAGGCCCGGCGTAAGCAGTCCCAACCTGCCGGACGCAATAACTCCGGCGATCAGAAAATTACTGCCTCCGAAGCTGCCCTGGGAGAGCGCGTGCTCGGCGAGACGAGCGGCTTGCTCCGGGTCATCGAGTCCGAGCAAGGCGATGACCAGCAGACCTCGAGAGCGGATCTGATCCTCCCAGCGGAGCTCGCCATCGCGGCGGTTCGTGACCGCCGCCACGAGCCCGGACTCGTTCACGCCGAGCCAGGTCCCCATCTCCGCGAAGGTTCCATCGGGGCCGTGGTCTGCCCCAGCCACGAGGCAGCGAATCGACCCCGCTCCGACAGCATACGGGAGACATGGTGGGACGACGAAAGGACTCCTCCCGGTTGGCTCCGCACTCTGGATCATCGGCGGTGCTGACGGCATCTTCAACCGGGAAATGCAGTGGCAGGGAACCAGCCTCTGGATGACCCTGCGCTACGGTCCCGATCCATGGGTGCCCAGTTCGTTCATGCCGACCCTCGGGGGCCGGCCATTCTACGCACAAGGACCTGGCCGGCCCCCTGGTGCCGGAGCTAAACTGAGATCGCTCTGGAGAAGCCGGCTCCGTCTGTTGGGCTGGGGGTGTATGACGGCCGGACTTCGCAGACGCCCGCGCGGTGTGGTCGCAGCCTTGTCGCGGGTTTGCCGGGCGGCCAGGGCCGCGCGCGTCGTGACAGCGCCAGGGCGGTCCTGTAGAATCCAGCTTGATGCAACTATGAGGACGCAGCAGTCTCAACCTTGTTCAACAGTCAGGAACTGGACCATGGAATTCAATCATTCCGAGGTCATCATGTTGTTATTCACGTTAATCGGACCTCTGAAAGTCACGATCGTGTGCGCCACGCTCACCGCCGACGCTGCGCCGGAGTTCGTCAAGCGAGTGGCATTCCGATCGGTCCTGATTGCCCTGATCGTGTGCATCGTGTTCGCGGTGCTGGGTGAGGCCATTCTCAGGCTGCTCAAGGTCTCGATCCCTGCCTTCCAGATCGGCGGCGGGATCATCGTGCTGCTCTTCTCTCTTGACATGGTAATGGGCAGCAAGCAGGAGAGTAAGGACGGCGCTGGCAGTCCTGAAGAGAAGAACGTTCAGCCCTCGCTCGACATCGCGACCTACCCGCTGGCGATTCCGCTCATGGCCTCGGTCTCGGGCCTCGTCGCCATCGTTTCCCTGCTCGCGCAGCGCGATGACCTCGGGGCGTTGCTCTTCCTGTCGGCTGTGATCGTCGCGATCATGGCGATCAACTACGTCTGCCTCCTTTACTGCCAATACATTGTGCGTGCGGTGGGCCCGGCTGCCCTCCAGGTCGTCGGCAAGATCATGGGCGTCATCCTGACCGCACTGGCCATCGAGCTCGTGCTCATGGGATTGATCGGCCTGGGGATCATCGCGAAACCGGGCGCAGGTCCGTCGCGCGCCGCATCATCAAGC
>JAFAHT010000265.1 GCA_019237095.1 Planctomycetaceae bacterium | reverse complement strand
GGTGATCCGGGTTCTCCGCTGCGCGCCGCGATACCCCGAGGGCGACGTTTCGGATCACGCCGGCATCGGGGTCAGAGGCGAAGACGCATGGAGAGAGCGGTTTTGCGGGCGTTGCGTTGCTGCGGTCGAGCGCTCCGGCAAGCAGCGTTCGGCCCGCCCCGAGACAGTCGGTCGTGCCGGTAAGTCGCGATCGGAGCGAGACTCGACCGGGGACCCGACGGCGGAAGGCGCAGACCGGACAGATCACTTGATCTTGACGGTCGCGCCAGCGTCCTCGAGTTCCTTCTTGAGCTTCTCGGCATCGTCCTTGGAAATGCCGGTCTTGATCTCCTTGGGTGAGGCCTCGACCAGGTCCTTCGCCTCCTTCAAGCCCAGGCTGGTGGCCGCGCGGACGACCTTGATGACCTTGATCTTCTCGGGGCCCACGACTTCAAGCACGACATCGAACTCGGTTTTGGGTGCGGCGGCCTCGGCCGGAGCGGCCGGTCCTGTCGCGGCGGGGCCCGCAACCGCCACGGCTGCGGCGGCCGGCTTGATCCCGTGTACGACTTCGAGGTAATCGCCCAGGGCCTTGGCTTCCAGGACGGTCAGATGGACGATCGATTCGCCCAGGCTCTTGATGTTATCGGCAAACGAGGGGGGTTCGGCAGTGGCCATGAGTGGTCAGGTCCTTTCTTGCGCTCTCGATCAGATCATGATCATTCTAGGGGCGTTCGTCAAACGCACCGGGACGGAGAAAACCAGAAAACAGCCAGAGTACGTATCCGACGCACCCTGCCGGGAATGAACCTTTGTGCGACCGGGGTGAGGCATGAGTCTCAGGACCCAGCCCCGGCCGCCGGCTAGGCGGACCCAGCGGGTGCCGCCTCGCCGCCAGCCGCTTCGGAAATCGTCTTCAACTGGCCCATCAGGTTGCTCGAGGGTGCGCTGGCCAAGGCCACGATTCGCTGCACCGGCGCCAGCGCCAGGGCGACCACGCGGCCGATCAACTGCTCGCGGCTGGGTAGCTTGGTGATGTCCTCGACCTGATTCGGGGCGATCACCACCCCGTCAACGGCCCCCCCCTTGATCTCGGGCTTCTTGAAGATCTTGACCTGGGTCGAGACCTCCTTGGCCAGCTCGGCAACCCCGTCTCCACCCCAAACCAGCACCGACGGGCCCTCGAGATACCTCGAAAGCCCCTCCATGCCCATCTCGGAGAAGACGCGGCGGGCCAGCGTATTCTTCAGCGCCCGGACCCGGATCGACTTCTTTCGCAGGTCGCGGCGGAACTGGTGCTCCGCAATGGCGTCCAGCCCCTTGAGGTCCAGGATCAGGACCGACCGGCTGCCGTTCAGGTCGGAACGGAGCTGATCCATCATCAGTTCTTTAACATATTTACTCATGTTTATTAATGTGGTCCCCGATGAACGACTGGTTTGTCGGTATCAGCCGGTTATACGATGGATGGATGCGGCTCGCGTGCAAAGGTGGCCTCAGGCCGTGATCCGGATCCCGGGGCTCATCGTGGCCGAGACGGTCACCGACTGGAGATACGTCCCTTTGGCCGCGGCCGGCTTGAGCGACCGCAGATAGCTCAGGAAGGCGTTGATGTTCTCCACCAGTTGCTCATCGCTGAAGTTGATCTTGCCGACGGGCACGGCCACGTTGCCCCCCTTGTCGTTGCGAAACTCGATCTTGCCGGCCTTGAACTCACGCACAGCCGAGGCGATGTCGGCTGTCACGGTGCCCGACCGCGGCGAGGGCATCAGGCCTCGGGGGCCGAGCACCCGGCCCAGCGGTCCGACGATTCCCATCATGTCGGGCGTGGCCAGGGCCACGTCGAAGTCCATCGTGCCGCCCTTGATCTGCTGCGCCAGGTCGTCGGCCCCCACGATATCGGCACCCGCGGACCGCGCCTTCTCGATGTTGTCGCCCTGGGCAAAGACGGCCACACGCACGCTCTTGCCAATGCCGTGCGGCAGGGCGACAGACCCGCGCACGTTCTGGTCGCTCTGCCGGGGGTCGATCCCCAGGTGGGTCGACACCTCGACTGTCTGATTGAACTTGGTCGTATTGAACGATTTCAAGATCTTGACGGCCTCTGCTAGGGAGACCGGACCAGGCGTCTTGATCTTCTCGCGCAGAGCGCGAAAACGCTTCGAGTGCTGGGGCAAGTCTTCGCTCCTTTCGCCCGTCAGGGCTGCCGCCGTTTCGTCTTCTTGCTCCGGTCGGCGGCGGGCGGTCGCGCCTGGACAGGCCGGTGATCGAACCCTTGCAAGGTAGTGGCCAGTGGCCACTATTCTATCCCTTGATGTCCACCCCCATGCTGCGGGCCGTACCGGCGATGATCCGGCAGGCGTGTTCCACGTCGCGGGCGTTAAGGTCGGCAAATTTGGTTTCGGCGATCTTCTTGACCTGGTCGGCGGTCACGGCGCCCACCTTGGTCTTGTTCGGCACAGCCGAGCCGGCCGCGATCCCGGCGGCCTGCTTCAGCAGCACGGCGGCCGGAGGGCTCTTGGTGATGAACTCGAAGGACCGGTCCGAGTAGACCGTGATCTCTACCGGGATCGTGGTCCCCTTCATATCCTTGGTCCGTTCGTTGAACTGCATCACGAACTGACCGATATTGACCCCGTGCTGGCCCAGGGCCGGTCCGACGGGCGGCGCGGGGGTCGCCTGTCCTCCAGTACATTGCAGCTTGACCTTCGCCGTCATCACCTTGGCCATCGCTCGTTCTCACTCTCGCATTCGAATGACGATCTTACCTGGAATCTTGCCTGCTGAGGAGTTCGGCCCGCCCCGCCGGGCCGATCGGGCGGCCGGCCGGCGGCCGCAACTTGCCCGGCCAGGCGGCTCTCGGTCGATCAGATCAGATCCGCTCCAGTTGCCAGTACTCGAGGTCCACCGGGGTGGGTCGGTTGAAGATGATCAGCATCACCTTCACGAGGCCGCGGCCCTCGATGACTTCCTCGACGGTCCCTTCAAAATTCTCGAAAGGACCGTCCTTGATCTTGACCCGGTCGCCCCGCTCGACGTCGATGCGGACCTTGGGCGTCTCGGCCGTCGTTTTCTCCTCCTCCTGGTGGAGCATCTGGTTGACCTCGGCATCGGTCATCTTGGTGGGCGTACCATGGGCTCCGACAAAATCACCCACGCCCGGAGTTTCCCGAACCAGGAACCAGGTTTTCTCGTTCAGTTCCATCTGGACCATGATATAGCCGGGATAGGTCTTACGCTCCACAATCCGTTTCTTGTTGTTCCGAATCTCGGTGATCTTCTCGGTCGGCACGACGATCTTGTTAAAAAACTTCTGCAGTCCCTGGATCTTGACCCGGCGCTGGAGAGCGTCGCGGATCGTGTCTTCCCGCGAGCTCTGGACCTTGAGCACGTACCAGACCAGGTCCGGCTGGGGTTCGTCGTCGGCCGCCGCTGGGGCAGCCACTTCCACTGGGTGCTCGATGACTGGGGGTTCTTTGACGTCGGCCGGCCCTGGTTCGGGCTCGGGCTCGGGCGCTGGCTTCGGCCGAGGTTTGCGCTTTCGGGGCGCCGCCTGGGCCTGGGCTTGGCCACCGGCGGGCGTTTCCTCCTTCACCTCAGGGCCCGGAGATTCTGAGTCGCAGTGGGCACCAGGTTCCGCACTCCCGGTCTCTGGTTCCGAGGGCTCAGGAGTCGTTTCCATGGGGTCGTCGATCGGGTCACTCATGGTCTGTTCAAGGATAAACCTGGGGCGCAACCCAGCGGCCAATCGCTCCGTGATGGCTCTGGGGACCTGGTGTGCTGGTAACGAATCGATTCCAATCAGGCGGTCGAGCCGAAGCCTCCTCCTCCGGTGAACTGGAGGACGCCGATGTTGCGGAGAATGAACAGCCAGAGCCAATCCACCACAAACAGAAAGACCGCCATGAGCACGACCGTGGCGAGCACCACCGTGGTCGCGCGGTAGAGATCGTCCTTGCTCGTCCACGAGACCTTGTTCATCTCGGCCTCGGTCGCAATGAGAAACTCGGCGAACGGCTGGAACTGCACGATCCGAAAGATCAACCAGCCAAAGCCGAGGGCAAGTGCCGCGGGAATTCCCAGCCGCCAGTACGGATTGTAGTCGATCGACGATTCGTAGACATGCCAGACTCCCGCGGCCGCGATCACTCCCAGGCCCAGGGCCGTATAGAGCCGGGCGTACCAGCCCTGCATGGGCTTGAAAAGCCCGGTCTGCCCCAGGTTGAGGAAGAACATCACGAATGTGTTCGGCTGGCTACCGCCGGGTTTCCCCCTGGAGGGTTTTGCCGGCTTCGATGCCGATTCGACATCTCTTACTTTACCCATGGCACCGGTCTCGCTTGTCTTGCCGGGGAAACCACCCCGAAAAAATGCTCGGAAGATCTGTGGATCGGACGGCAGGGGCAGGCTGGATCACCGCGGATTACGAAAACTTGGGCTCTCAGCGAATCCTGGCCAGGAAACTGGGTGAAAATACCAGGGCTTGCCTTGCCGCAGCACGAGCGGAGGGAATCGAACCCCCAACCGCCGGTTTTGGAGACCGGTGCTCTACCAATTGAGCTACGCTCGTAGCACTCGGGAAGCGGAATCGCGGCGAGGCACCTGTCATCGACCAGACCAAGACCAAGCTCCCATTCAAGCCGCTGAAATCGGTTCGGCGGTTGCCGCCCCTCGGTTTGCTCACCGCTCCTTTGCGGGCGGTGGGCTCATGATCTTTGACTGGACGGACACCTGTTCCGATCTCGCAAGTCACGGCTGGACAAGCACGTCGGCTACTGAGCCGGTCCGTTCGGCCAGGCCGCCGTCCTGCTTGTCAAGCAGTCCCGGCCCTGGGGGCTCACTTCTTGCGAGACTCCTTGTGGGGAGTGTGCTTCCGCTCGCGGCGGCAGTACTTCTGCAACTCGAGCCGGCCTGCCCCGCGGGTTTCCTTCTGGACCCGGTAGTTCCGGTCCCCGCACGTGGTGCATTCCAGCCAAACATACTCACGCATGACGAAACCGCTCCTCCCCTACCCTACGTCGAGATCGGTTCCCAAGATCGACTCCAGAAAACCCTCGCCGCCCTGACTTCAGCGAAAGCGAAACCCTACCAACGTTCACGGTGCGGCCTGGCGCTGCCCCAGTGGGTAGAGCGGCCGACCGCACCTCGAGGTCCATGATGGGGATGGTTCTTCGCGCGTCCCCGGCTTGCGACAAGAATGTCTGGGCCGGCTCGCGCCGGCCTCGGTTTGGGCCTCGATCCGGGGCCCGGCCGGAGCGAACTCCTCACTCCAGGATCTTCACTACGACGCCGGCACCGACGGTCTTGCCACCTTCGCGGATGGCGAACCGGAGACTATCCTCCATGGCGATCGGCGAGTGCAGCTCGACGGTCATCTTGATATTATCACCGGGCATGCACATCTCGGCCTCGCTGCCGTCTTCCGACAGCAGGTTGAGGATCGAGCCGGTCACGTCGGTGGTGCGAATGTAGAACTGCGGGCGGTAGCCCTTGAAGAACGGGGTATGACGGCCCCCCTCTTCCTTGCTCAGGACGTAGACCTCGGCCTCGAACTTGGTGTGCGGCGTGATCGAGCCGGGCTTGCAAACGACCTGCCCGCGTTCGAGATCGTTTTTCTCCACACCGCGGAGCAGGACACCGACGTTGTCACCTGCCACGCCCTCGTCGAGCGTCTTCTGGAACATCTCGACCCCGGTGACCGTCGAGGGCTTCTTGGCGCCGAAGCCGATGATCTCGACGGCGTCGCCGACCTTGATCTTGCCGCGCTCGATCCGGCCGGTTCCCACCGTGCCTCGACCCTTGATCGAGAACACGTCCTCGATCGGCATCAGGAACGGCTTGTCGATCTCGCGAACGGGCTCGGGGATGTACTCGTCCATCGCCTTGACCAGGTCAAGGATGGGCTTGGCGGCGGTGGCGTCCTTGGGGTTTTCCAGGGCCGGCCTGCTGCTGCCGCGGATGATCGGAATCTCGTCGCCGGGAAACTTGTAGTGTGTCAGCAATTCCCGCAGCTCGAGCTCGACCAGCTCGAGCAGCTCCTCGTCGTCCACGAGGTCGATCTTGTTGAGAAAGACAACCAGCGCGGGCACGCCGACCTGGCGGGCCAGAAGGATATGCTCCCGCGTCTGGGGCATTGGCCCATCCGCCGCGGAGACCACCAGGATCGCGCCGTCCATCTGGGCGGCGCCGGTGATCATGTTCTTGATGTAGTCAGCGTGGCCCGGGCAGTCGATGTGGGCGTAATGCCGCTTATCGCTCTCGTACTCCACGTGCGAAACGGCGATGGTCACGGTTTTGGTCGCGTCGCGAACCGTGCCGCCCTTGGCGATGTCGGCGTACGACTTGGTCTTGGCCTTGCCGTGCTCGGCCAGCACCGCGAGGATTGCCGCGGTCAGCGTCGTCTTGCCGTGGTCAATGTGCCCGATGGTGCCCACGTTGACGTGCGGCTTCGTTCTGGAGAAAGTTTCCTTGGCCATGTGCAATTGCGCCTTTACGGCATTCCTGAAGTCGAAGTCAATACGGCGGGAACCCTTCCGGCAGCCCCACCCGCCAGCACGGTCCAGTTCGGACGGCCATCCCAACGGCCGGGGCCAACCGCTAGGCACGTCACTTGTCACGCCCGAAGTTTGGGCAACCGACCCAAGAGCTGCCGCTGGGATTTGAACCCAGGACCTCGTCCTTACCAAGGACGCGCTCTACCAACTGAGCCACGGCAGCAGAATTCGTCACTTTACGGTGTCGCTCATCTTCCGCGTCCGCCTCTGTCTCCTTGATCTGGTTGCACTGGCTCGGGCAGGCTGCTGCAGTCGTTGCGAATCCACCGTTCCGGTCCAGAGCGGGTGATGGGAATCGAACCCACGCCGCCTGCTTGGAAGGCAGGGGCTCTACCACTGAGCTACACCCGCGTGAAATCCAGAGCCCGCCTCATAATGGGTGGAGCAGGATTCGAACCTGCGAAGGCAGTGCCACCAGATTTACAGTCTGGCCCCTTTGGCCGCTTGGGTATCCACCCGTCTTGGGTTCTCTCGTCGGCTTGCCCGGACCTCTTTCAGCCAAGACCGGGCCACGCGGCGATCGACGCCCGTTTTGCTCGACAGAGCTGGCGGTGAGACTCGAACTCACAACCTACGGTTTACAAAACCGTTGCTCTACCGACTGAGCTACGCCAGCAACCAGG
>JAFAHT010000224.1 GCA_019237095.1 Planctomycetaceae bacterium | reverse complement strand
GTCTTGGTGGCGCGGACCTTGAGGGCGGCGGGTCCATTGATGCTGGCGGCGAAGACCGAATCACCAGGCTCCTTCATGACTGGCTGGCTCTCTCCGGTGATCGGCGCCTGGTTGACATCGGTGGTTCCCTCGACCACCAGTCCGTCGGTGGCGATCGCCGTGCCCGGCTTGACGATGAAGAGGTCGCCCACAACCAACTGTTCGACCGGGATCTCCTCTGTCCGCTCGCCGCGCTGGACAAGCGCTGTCTTGGGCGCGAGTTTCATGAGCGCATGGATGGCTGATCGTGTCTTCCACTCGGTAAAATCCTGGGCCACCTCGGAGATCGATGTGAGGAAGACGAGGATGGCGCCTTCCTGTGCGTGACCGATCAAGGCCGAGACGACCGCCGCGGCGCTCATCAGGAAGTAGAAGCCAATAGACCGATGGAGGATGAGGTCCAGAAGCGCCCTGCGGCCGAAATAGTAGGCACCGGAAAGGATCGCCGCGATAGCGCAGGCCTCGACCAGGCGGGGCGGTCCGCCAGCCGAGCGGATCAGCCAGCCCAGCAGCAAGAGCGACGCCGAGGCCGCCGACGTGACCAGCTTGGGACTGCGCCAGTTATGGTAAGGACCGACAACTGCCGAGGTTCGGTCGGGGGCTTGCTCATGGCGCGCGGGTCCGGGAATCTCGATCGCACTGTCACTCGCCGGTTCCAGGATGGCGACCACCGCTTCGGGATCACCCATGACTCGTCCTCTCATCGTGATCTGGCCTGACCCGGCCTGGCCTGGCGCGAAGTCGGCTTGCCTTGAATCATTCCACGACCCCCGTCATCTTAGCGGATGCGTGGCGGTGCCGCCTCTGTTCTGTCCTGCGAAGGCAGCGCAGGGCAATTGAGCCGCGGCTTTTTTTCAGATGGATTTGAATTCTGGGGCAGATCTATCGCACAATATGCAGATAGAGCACCTCGTCGACGCAATAAGGAACCGGCAGATCCTGGAACGATCGGAGTCCCAGCAAGGGGGGCACGAGCTCTGTTCGACAGCGCTGGATCGGAGCTCCTGACTTCCCGTCCGAGTCGGCACGAACCGGGCTCACAAGCCTGAAGCGCAAGCGAAGGGCGTTCTGATATTCCTCTCATTCAATGCCCTTCGCTTGCGCTTCAGGCTTGTTGCAAGCGACCTTCCCGGCATCGCTTGCATTCTCGACGGCGTTCGACCCGGGCTGTAGAATCAGTCCTCGAAAAAAGGAGTTTCATCGCCATGGTCCCGCTATATCGCGACGATCCTCGAATTCTGGGTCCGTTGCCGGGCCCCCGGAGTGCGGCCTGGCTGGAGCGCGACCACCGGGTGATGTCACCCTCATATACCCGAGTTTATCCGCTGGTGGTCCGACGCGCGCGCGGGGCGATGATCGAGGACATGGATCGCAACCGGTTCCTTGATTTCACCGCCGGAATCGCGGTCACCAACGTGGGGCACTCGCATCCCCGGGTCGTGGCGGCCATCGAGCGGCAGAGCCGGCGGCTGGTCCACATGTCGGGGACTGATTTCTACTATGCACCCCAGGTTCGGCTGGCCGAGCAACTGGCGAGACTGGCGCCCGGACCGGACCCGAAGCGCGTCTTCTTCACCAACAGCGGGGCCGAAGCGATCGAGGCCGCCCTCAAGCTGGCGCGGCGGCACACCGGCAGGAATCGGGCCCTGGCTTTCCTGGGAGCATTTCACGGGCGAACGTATGGGGCGATGTCGCTTTCCGGCTCCAAGCCAATGCAGCGGCGAGGCTTTGCGCCCCTGGTTCCAGAAATCCACCACGCGCGCTTTGGCGATCTTGACAGCGTGCACGCCCTGCTGCGGACCATCTGTCCGGCCGATGAGCTGGCGGCGATCTTCGTCGAGCCGATCCAGGGTGAGGGCGGCTACATCGTGCCCCCGGACGATTTCCTGCCCGGTCTGCGCCAGATTTGCGACGAGCACGGGGTGCTGCTGGTGCTCGACGAGGTGCAGAGCTGATTCGGCCGGACCGGCAAGAACTTTGCGTGCGAGCACTGGAAGCTCGAGGGCGATATCATGTGCCTGGCCAAGGGGATTGCCAACGGTTTGCCCCTGGGGGCGATCGTGGCCCGGGCCTCGGTGATGGACTGGCCCAGCGGCAGTCATGCTTCGACATTCGGCGGTAACCCCGTTGCATGCGCAGCGGCACTGGCGACCTTGCGGTTGATCGAGCGGCGATACCGCGTCAATGCCGAGGTCCGCGGGGTCCAGCTTCGCGCCGGGCTGGTGGCCCTGGGACATCGCTTCTCGTGCGTTCGCGAGGTCAGGGGAAAGGGGCTGATGATGGGATTGGAAGTGCAGGACCGGTCGGGCCATCCGGCCCCCTTGCTGCGCGACCGGATCATCGACATGGCCTTTCATCGCGGATTGCTCTTGCTGCCCTGCGGCGCGAGCACCGTCCGGTTCTGCCCTCCACTCTGCCTGACCGCCCGCCAGGTCGAGATCGGCCTTGATCTCTTTGCCGCCGCCATGGCTGCGGCCGAGTTCGAGTCCGAATCGGAGCATTGCAGCACCGTGACTGCGTCCGAGTCCGAGGCTTGTACCACCGTGCTCGAGGACGATATCGCCGAGGCCGACGACATCGCCGAGGCTATCGTCTGAAGGCGGGATGGCGGGAGAAGGACGTAAGCACCCTCCAAAGGAGATCGACGATGTCAATTGCCGCGGCTCCGGCTGCCTCTTCTCGATCCGACTGGAAGCGCTGGCCCCGGACCGAAGCGTTCATCGATCGGTTGATCGACCGGGGGCTCGAAGGGAGCGGGTTCGCCGCCGACCTCGCCGGCCGGATGATCCGGGAGACCGGCACGCCCTTGAAGGTCTGGGTCGATCACCTGGTCGTCTCGGGTTCAGGCAAGCTGGCGGGGACGATGGCCGCTCTGGGGTACGAGCGGCAGCCGATGGCCTACTCCGTCGGGGTCCCGGTCTACGCCCATCCCGGCGGAGTCTTTCCCCGCATCGCGCTGGTTCCGTCATCGGCCGGCAGCGATGAAGATGGGGTCGTTACCGTGGGCAATCTCGCCGTCAAGGTGGAATCGGTCGCCGCGTTTTCGCGGGCTCACGACCTGGGACTGGAGATACTGGGTTACCCCGAGGGACCCTACCGGACCGCTCGGGTGCGCGGCGAGCGGACCGACCTGGTCGTGGTCGAGCGCCGGGGCTATCTCGGGTTCGAGCCATTTCCCGGTGAGCTGGCGCGTGAGGGCCGGATGCGCCCGCATGCGGCCCGCGATGCCCTGGCCGCGCGCGATCTCTGGCTGGCCCGGCGCCGCCGGTTCGACGACGACGCCGAAGGGTTCGACGTGACCGAG
>JAFAHT010000569.1 GCA_019237095.1 Planctomycetaceae bacterium | reverse complement strand
TGGAGAGCAGCAATAGCGACGATGTGATCTATTACACGACCGACGACAGCATTCCGACCACGTCGTCGACCCGCTACACCGCGCCGATTACGGTTTCGCAATTCCTGACAATCCACGCTATCGGTGTCAATGCGGCGGGGGAGCTTAGTCAGGTTCGCACGTTTGTCTATACCATCGACCCCAACGCCGACCTTGAACCGGCAAGGATCACGGCCAGCGTTCCACATGGGACCTATCAAGAGCTGCAAAATATCGTTTTCACCATAACCAAGACTCGGCCGACGCCGGTCGTCGCCTACTATACGAGCGACGGCTCGGCTCCGACACAATCCTCGCCGGTTTACGTGCGCGGCAACGCGGCTGGCGGACTGGCCGGCCCGCCGACCCAGTTGCGGGTCGCGACAACGCTCCGATTTCTTGTCGTCGACGACGCCGGCAATGAAATTCGGCAGAGCTTCTACTACAACATTGGACCGCTAAGCCCGCCCAGCGATTTCCGCGAGGAGACCATCTACTTCCTGATCACCACTCGATTTTACGACGGCGATCCGAGCAAGAATTACTGCCGAGTGCGCAAAAGCGGTCAAGTTTTCTGGCCGGTAGAATGGGGTATGGAGACATTGGGCTTCATCCCTGGCGACTGGCGAGAGTGGCGGAGGCTTCGCGCGTTGCAGTTGAAACAGCAAGGCTGGCTTCAGCGCGGCATCGCCGAGGCGTTTGGGGTGCGAGAAGAGACGGTTAGCCGCTGGCTCGCTCGTGCCTGCGATGGCGGTCCTGAAGCCCTGCGAACGCGGCCTGTGCTCGGCCATCCGTCCAAGCTCTCCGATGCCCAGAAACGCCAGATCCCCGAGCTCCTCTGGCACGGGCCAGAAGCCTACGGCTTTAGTGGCCAGGTCTGGACCCGCCTTCGCATCGCCCAAGTCATTCAGGAGGAGTTTGGCGTTCGCTACCACAAGGCCCACGTTGGGCGGCTGCTCAAAGAACTGCGCTGGACGCCCCAGGCGCCGATCCGCCGGGCCATCCAACGCGATGAGCAGGCCATCCAATACTGGCGTGCTACGGTCTGGCCCGAACTGCGACGACAGGCGCGACGCGAGCGGAGGGTGCTGATTTTCGAGGACGAATCGGGATTCTACCTGCTGGCTGGGCTGGTCCGGACATACGCACCGGTGGGACGGCCGCCAATTATCCGCCAGAAGCAGACGCGCGACCATCTGTCGGTCATGGGTGGGATGACGCCCCGGGGCAAAGTCTACACGCTGGCGCGGCAGGAATCGCTCAACGGGATGCACTGTATCGAGTTCCTCAAGCATTTGCAGGAGGTGGCCGGAGAGCGGTTGTTGGTGATCTGGGACGGCTCACCGATCCATCGGCGGGCGGAGGTCACGGAGTTCGTGTCCCAGACCAAGGGCAAGGTGAGGGTGGAAGCATTGCCGGGGTATGCGCCGGACCTGAACCCCTGGGACGAGGGGGGCTGGAACCACCTCAAGCATGTTCAGCTGCGCAACTTGGTGTGCCGTGACCTCGAAGAGTTGCACGAGCAGTTCCATCTTGCCATTGCCCGCTTGCGACAGGAACCTCATCTGGTTCAAGCCTTCTTTGCCCAGGCTGGATTGAGGGTCTAAAACTTGACCGTCTTTGCGCACCTATCAGTAGTAGGAACTGTGAGCAAACAGAACGGCCAGGCGCCGCGAGACGATTTGCCGTGCCTCCTCCACCAGTTCGTGAACGATCTGACCGGCCGGCTTGATCTCCCCGACCAGGCCAACGCCCTGGCCCGCTAACAAATCCATCGACTCGATGTCCCCGATGGCGTCACAATTCGGCGGGAGCCCCATGAACCGCAGCACCGGCAGGGGCTGCCCGCCGACGACGGTCTGGCCGACCGGCGGCTCGTCGGGGCGCGATTCCTGGCCCCGGGCCTCCTGGCCCAGCCACTCTTGCACGAACGCCGTCCGCAAAGTCCGGTGCGGAGCGTTGGGCCAGCCGTGACCGAACAGGATGGTGCGAACCGTGTCGTCCTCACCGGCCTCCAACAACATTTGCTTGTAGAGAGGGTGGGCGCGCGACTCG
>JAFAHT010000250.1 GCA_019237095.1 Planctomycetaceae bacterium | reverse complement strand
CTCTTTCATCTGCTCGGAGGTCACGTCCTCGACTGTGGGTAGCGATCGCCCAGTGATGGCCGAACGGGTCGACCAGCTTGCCATAGCGGTCGCCCCAGAACATGTCGGCCAGTGGCATGGCCACGTTGTCGCCCGCCTCGACCGCCCGGTTGTACACGGAATCGACGTCGGGCACATACAGGTGGATCGTCCCCGAGCCCGAACAAAGGGGTCAGGAGCATAAATCGCGCATCGGCTCCCGACCCCTTTGATCGATCCGGCTCCCGACCCCTTTGATCGACAAGTTGCGTACTGCGAGATTCAATGCGTTGGCGACACGATCTCCGGTCTTCTGCGCGGATTTCGGCTGCCCCCATCTCGGGCCGGGGCAACCTCGCTATGGTGCGCCGCGATCTCTACACGCAGCGGAAGCACACCGTCGAGGAGATCTGCCGGACGCTCGGCATCTCCAAGCCGACCCTTTACGCCTACGTGCGTGGGGCGTCGTCGAAGCTTTAACGGTCGCTCCCATCCGCCGATCACGCGAGCCGCCAGCCTACGGCTGTCATCCCGCGTGATCAGCGGCGGCCGTCCGCAGAGGCTACGAGCGTCGAAGTCCGAACAGAGAGGCGTTCTCCCTGAAGTTCAAGAACAGCGAACGTTAGGCCCCATGCTACTGATTCCCGACGTGAACCGTGTAGGTGAAATCCCCCCTTAGTACTACTTTGTCAACTGAACTTTGGTTCGTGTGAATCGTACTGCACTTTCTCAGAAGTCGGGTACCTCGTTAGGCGCCCTGGACGCCGCTCGGCTCTTCCAAATGAGGCGGCTCTCCCCGCAAGCTGTGGTTGGATGTGGCCACAGATTCATGCGAAGGAGAGCCGTGGATGGAGACGCAATGGCTGCCAGTATCGCTCGTCGTCTGGTTCACCGCCTTGGCCGGCGTGCTCGACGCCCGCCAGCAGGCGCGGTTTGTCCAACTCGGTACCGGGCTGCTCTTCGCCCGCGGCCGCCGCACCGTCACCAGTTGGCTGCGCGGCTGCGCCGCGGGGCGCGACTACAAGCGTTATTACTACCTGCTCGGCAGCGTCGGTCGCAAGACCTCAGCCATCGCCGGGGCCTTGCTCCGCATCCTTCTCCACCGGCTCCCGGGCGATGGGCCGGGCACGCCGCTGGTCTTCGCCATCGACGACTCGCCCACCAAGCGGTACGGGCCGCACGTCGAGGGCGCTGGCAAGCATCACAACCCCACTCCGGGACCGGCCGGGTCCCCGTTCCTCTACGGCCACGTCTGGGTCTGTCTGGCCCGCCTGGTCCGACACTCGCTCTGGGGAGCGATCGCCCTGCCGATCCTCTCGCACTTGTACATCCGAGCCAAGGATGTCGGCTGGATGGCGGCCTACTACGGCTGGCAGTTCCACACCAAGTTGGAGCTGGCCGCCGCCCAAATCGAGTGGCTGGTCCAGCAGTTGGGGCCCGATCACCCGCCGATCTGGGTGGTGACCGACGGGGCTTACGTCAAGCGGCCGTTCTTGAAGCGGATGCTGGGTGCGGGGGTGACGGTGATCAGTCGGCTGCGGTGCCAGCGGGCCTATCAAGAGATGGGGTTGAAGAAGGACCGACCGCCGATCACCAAGTCGAACGTCGTCTGCGCTGAGCCGATGCCTGGTGAGAAGGAACTTCTCGACGAATTCCTCAAGACCCTTCGGGACGATCACCTCGAAGCGTTGATCCGGCAAGTGATGCAGGTGCCCGAGGCGACCAGGGTACGGGCGACCAAGGCGATGGCAGACAGCCTGTCCGATCTGGTTCGGACCGTGTGGGAGAAGATGCAGTTGGCGGGCGAGGCGGGGTCGCTGCTGAAGATCGAGGAGGAGCTTCAGGACGCCATTCGCCGGGGACAGGAGGAGTGGGAGGAACGCCTACCCTTGTTCCGCTACGCGGAGTATCGACTGGGCGAGGAGCCCAAAGAGCAGTTGCTCCGTTTCGTTCCGGGCGAGGTCGGAGGAGAAGGGGCCACCTTCTGGGATAAAGCCGAGAGCCTGGTGCGACAGGCGCTTGACGAATTGGTCTCGTTCGCATCCGCGGGAGGACGGTTCCAGCGTCGATTGTTCGTGGAGGATGCCAAGCAAGGGCTCGGGTTCGTGGACGTCTGCCGCCAGCGGTTCCACGTGGTGCTCATGAATCCGCCGTTCGGCGAGTCGAGCAAGCCAGCGCGGGGACTCCTGGAGAAACAGTATCCGCGCACCAAGAACGACCTCTATGCGGCGTTCGTGGAAATGGGCCTGCGGCGCCTCCATCCGGGCGGATTGCTGGGGG
>JAFAHT010000376.1 GCA_019237095.1 Planctomycetaceae bacterium | reverse complement strand
GGGTCGCGGCCCGAGGCGTCCAACTGTCCATCGTCGTCGGGGGCGGAAACATCCTCCGCGGCGCCCAGTTGAGTCGAGGTTCGGACGTGATCAAGGAGGCGACGGCCCACTACATGGGCATGACCGCCACGGTCATCAACGGCCTGGCCTTGCAAGACGCGCTGGAGGGCCTCGGGTGCGAGACCCGGCTGCTGACGACGATCCGGATGGACGAGGTGGCCGAGCCGTTCATCCGCCGGCGCGCCCTGTCGCACCTGGCGCGCGGCCGCGTGATCGTGCTGGCCACCGGCACCGGCAGTCCGTTCGTGACGACCGACACGGCCGCCGCGCTGCGGGGCAAGGAGCTCGGCGTCGAGGTCTTGCTGAAGGCCACTCGAGTGGACGGCGTCTACTCGGCCGACCCGGAAAAGAACCCGCACGCGGTGCTCTATCCACACTTGAGCTTCGAGCAGGTCATGAGCGATCAGCTCAAGGTCATGGACATGACCGCGATCGGGATGTGCATGGAGAACAACCTGCCGATTCTGGTATTCAACTTCAAGAAAGAGGGCAACATTGAGCGCGCGGTCATGGGCGATCCGATCGGCACCTGGGTCAGCAACGTCCTCCGGCCCCGCGGTCATTCAGTGACGGGCTGATCGAAACGCCTTTGCGTGGCCTTGCCGCTCGACCTGTCGCGGCGGCCGCCGGTCGTGATACGATGTACGGGTTCAGACCGTCGCAGGCCGGAGTGTTCGGACGTCGGAGACACGTGCGGTTGCGCCGCTTGAGAGTCCAAGCAGAGGATGCATTCCATGAGCATCGAAGAAATCGCCCTCGAGGCGGAAGACCGGATGGAAAAGAGCGTCGCCCTTCTGACCGAACAGCTCCGGGGTGTCCGGACCGGACGGGCGAACACGGGTTTGGTCGATTCGATCCGGGTCGATTATTACGGCTCGTCGACGCCGCTCAAGCAGATGGCGAACCTGAGCACGCCGGAGCCGCAGCAGATCTTGATCCGGCCGTTTGATCCCTCGGTGGTCGGCGACATCGTCAAGGCGATCCAGACGAGCGACCTGGGCCTGACGCCCCACTCCGACGGCAAGGTGGTTCGGCTCAACGTACCGCCCCTTTCCGTCGAGCAGCGGAAGAAGCTGTCCCACCGTGTCAAGGATCTAGCCGAGGAGGCGCGGGTCGCCATTCGCAATATCCGCCGCGATGCCAATAAGCAAGCCGAGGTCGAGCAGTCCGAGAAGATCCTCACCGAGGACGACCTGGAAACCTGCAAGGAAGAGATCCAGTCCCTGACCAAGAAGTTCGAGGCCAAGGTCAACGAGCTGGGCGAGAAGAAGGCTGCCGAGATCATGGAAATCTGAGCGCGCCGCGGGAATCTGCCACTCCTCCACCACGCTCATCTTGACCGGCCATGATCCAATCTCCTATAAAAGATTCCACATCAGGGCGATTAGCTCAGCTGGCTAGAGCGCCTGCTCGACACGCAGGAGGTCAGAGGTTCAAGTCCTCTATCGCCCACTCCTAAATGCCAATTACAGCAAGGACTTACGTCGAGTTAAAGTCGGTTACAAATCCTGCCTCCCAGTGCGGTTACAATTCGGGTTACAATTCTGTCCCCTCACTGCTCCATTCTTCCCCGCATTTCTCTTGAGCCAAGTCGGAGTCACTGCCTTACAAACCCTCTGGAATCGACGTTCGACCATTCTTCTGGTTCTCCAGGTGCCGTGTGCGCCCTTAGCGTCCAGTCTCTCGGTCAATAACTGACACCATCTGGGGGGGTATTCGACCACCTATCGTCGGTGGTCCTGACATGCCTCTGGCCCCGGTGTCCCCATGTCCGACCAACTTTCCTGCTGCGACTTCTGCTTCAATCAAGACATCCAGCTCTATGAAGGCGGCTTCGATTCGACGACACGCATCTGCGCCTTCTGCGCAACCAGAGCCCTCGCCGAGATCACCCCCCTGCCCCAGCCCGGTCCCGAACCAGCCCCGCCTCCTGAGCGACCCTCCAAGGAAGCCCGTCTCGCCTCGATCCCAACCCCCAAGACCCTGGTTGCCCACCTGGACCAGTTCGTCATCGGTCAAGCCATCGCCAAGAGACGCCTCGCCCTCGGCGTCTCCAACCATTTCAAGCGGATCGTCGATACCTGGGATCGTGACGCTCCTGATCCCATCGTTACCGACACCGATCTCCGGGATGTGGTCGTGGAGAAGAGCAATATCCTGCTCATCGGTCCTTCCGGGTCGGGCAAGACCCATTTGGTCAAATCCCTGGTTTCCCATCTGAACGTCCCGTTGGTCATCGGAGATGCCACGAGTCTGACCGAGGCAGGCTACGTTGGAGATGACGTTGAGAGCCTGCTGTCCAGGTTGATCCAGGCTACCGAAGGTGACATCGAGGTTGCTCAACGTGGCATCGTCTACATCGACGAGATCGACAAGATCCAACGGAGTGGCTCAGGCTTCAAAGATCTGCGGCAGGGCGTCCAACACGCCCTCTTGAAGCTCATCGAAGGCTCAGTCGCCA
>JAFAHT010000256.1 GCA_019237095.1 Planctomycetaceae bacterium | reverse complement strand
GGCGAGGAACAGAATAACCCTAAGTCTAGCGTTTCACAGTAGTTTGGTTTAGGATAATTTTGCCAGAAAAGCGACAAGGCAGGCTTGAAAACCGGGGACATCTAGAGTGCGCACGATCCTCATCTTGGCGTCCAACCCAAGAACTACCAAGCGTCTTCGGCTCGACGAGGAGGTCAAAAAGATCGAGCAAGGACTCGAACGCTCGAAAAGGCGTGATCAGTTCAAGCTGGTCGTCAAGTGGGCTGTGACCGACGACGAGTTGAGACGTGCGATGCTCGACAACGAACCGGAGATCGTCCATTTCTCCGGTCATGGCAGCGGAGAGAGCCAAGGCGGGCAAGGGCGAGATCTGGTTCCCGTTCAAGTAAAGGAATCCGGCGGTCTGGCTTTCGAGGATGATGGAGGCCATGTCCAACTGATTACGGGGGACGCCCTGGCCAGGCTGTTCGAGTTATGTGCCGACTCCGTTAAGTGTGTGGTCCTGAACGCTTGCTACTCGGAAGCCCAGGCAAATGCCATCTCCCAGCACATCGACTACGTGGTCGGCATGAAGAAGGCGATCGGGGACGAGGCGGCGATCAAGTTTGCCGTTGGTTTCTACGACGCATTGGGGGCAGGACGTGATTTCGAGACCGCCTACAAATTTGGGTGCAGCGCCATCGATCTGAAAGGCATTCCTGAGTACCTGACGCCGGTCTTGAAGAAGAAGTCCATCTCCGTAACGGTTCCTACGCCACCATCCTCGGCGAGTCCGCCCGATGCCTCTTCTGCCGGCTCTCCGGGGCATCTGTCTGGCGTTCATTCACCCTCCGTTCTGGGGTTTGGCACTGCGAGCGTTCCAGACGGCGATCCAGGCAAAATTGTTTCTGCGGCGGGTACCTCCTCACCGACTTCGGCGACGGCTAAGATCACCTGGCCGATCCGCCTCTTTTATTCCTACTCGCACAAGGACGAGGAGTTGAGGAAGGAACTGGAGGACCACTTGTCACTGTTGCGGCGACAGGGCGTCATCTCGGGCTGGCACGATCGCATGATCGGGGCAGGCGAGGAGTGGAAGGGTCAACTCGACAAGAACTTGGAAGAATCCCAGATCATCCTGCTTCTGATCAGTCCTTCGTTTCTCGCCTCTGATTACTGCTACGACATTGAAACCAAGCGGGCTCTTGATCGCCATGACAAAGGCGAAGCGACGGTGATCCCTGTCCTGCTCCGTCCGGTTGACTGGGAGGGTGCCCCGTTCGCCCGGCTCCAGGGACTCCCGATTGACCTGCGGCCAGTGACGACATGGACGAACAAGGACGAGGCGCTCAAGAACATCGCCCAGGGCATCCGCAGAGCGATCGCGGGGATGCGTAACGGCACCCGATAGCGCAAGAACGCCTCTGGGTGTCAGACTTGGTTTTTGGTTTCCGGCTCGATCCGCGCCATGATCTGCTGGAGTTCATCGGCAAGGATGGGCCAGTGCCGATCGGTCCAAGCCATAGTGTTCCGACACCGCACTGAAGATGGCTTCGGCATCGCGTCCGGCAAGAAGTCGCAAAGGAAAGTTAAGCCGGAAGGAAACCGCCCTGGCCGACGAGCCGTAACTTGATCGTGGCGTGATTGACCCGACCACCCCTGGTCGGTTTTGATGGATTCGCGACGGGCACGGAGTCTTTACCGACGTGAGCAAGCAAGCGGGAAAGCGACGGAGAAACATCGCAGCGCAAGGCCTTCACCGAGATCAACCGAGGCTCGCTCACCGGTCCTCTCGGAACGAGACTACCAATGGCCAAGAGTGAAGAACCTGGAGACCCGGGTCAGGGAAAGTTGCTCGAGGGACTGGCGGATCCGCTCAAAATGCCCGCGACCTCACCCAGCTCAACACCAGGAAGAGCGGGAAGTCCCTGGGCAAGAAGGCTGACCATCGCAGGCCTGTTCCTCCTGGTCCTGCTGCTGCTGGCAATCAGTCTGGCCTGGGTCTGGGTTCGCCATTTTCTGCGCGCAAGCCTGCCCAGGCTATCCGGCACGATCCAGGTTTCGGGTCCGCTCGGGAAGATCCAGATCGACCGCGACGCGCTGGGAATCCCCACGATCCGGGCGGAGTACCACGATGACATCGCGTTCGGGCTGGGGTTCGCTCACGCCCAGGACCGGTTCTTTCAGATGGACGCGATTCGCCGCTCGGCAGCCGGAGAGCTGGCAGAGATCATCGGGCCGGGCGCGGGCGATCGTGTCCTGAAGCGCGACCGCTCGGCGCGCGTCTTTCGATTCCGGCAGGTTGCCCGGAGAGTCCTGGCCAATCTCGATGAACTCGATCGCCGGTGGCTCGACGCCTACGTTTCCGGGGTCAACGCGGGCTTGAATGCGCTGGGCGGAAAACCATTCGAGTATCATCTTCTCCGCGTGCAGCCAGCTCCCTGGTCGGCCGAAGATTCGATTCTGGCCAACTTCGCCATGTTCCTCAACCTGCAGAGCAAGGACCACGAGCGCGAGTCCGCCCTGGGCGTCGTCCGCGACGTCTTGCCCGGCCCGCTGGCCGAGTTTCTCTGCGCCAAGGGGTCGCCCGATTGGGACGCACCGGTGCAGGGGGGACCGATCAGCATGCCGCCGATCCCCGGGCCCGACGTGTTTGACCTGAGGCGCGAGCCGGTTCAGATGCAGCGGGACATTCCGCCGGACCCGACCCCGCTCGAGGATCTGGAGATCCTGTTTGCCGGCAGCAATAACTGGGCCGTCTCCGCCCGACACACGGTGAATGGCGGAGCGATCGTCGCCAACGACATGCATCTGCGGTTGGGAGTTCCCAACACCTGGTACCGGGCCTCGTGGATTGTACCCGAGGAGGGGGGCCACCCGGCCACCGGAGACCCGCCTCGACCCCGCCAGATCACCGGAGCGACGTTGCCCGGCGCACCGTCGATGGTGATCGGTAGCAACGGCAAGATTGCCTGGAGCCTCACCAATTCCGGCGGCAACTGGTCCGATCTCATCGAGGTCGAGGTCGATCCGACCAACCCCGACGTTTACCGGACACCGGAGGGCAAACGCTCCTTCGAGCATCATCGCGAACTGATCAACATCAAAGGGCAACCCGCTGAACCCCTCGAGATCCTCTCAACGATCTGGGGCCCGATCATCGACCACGACCACAAGAAGTGGCCCCGCGCCTTACGCTGGGTCGCCCTCGACCCGGAAGGCGTGAACATGAACATCATCCGGATGACGACTGTTCGTTCGGTGGACGAGGCCCTGGCGCTGGCTCCCACGTGCGGCGTGCCTCATGTCAATCTGGTCGTGGGCGACGCTCAGGGCCGCATCGGCTGGACGATCATGGGGCGGATCCCCCGCCGGACCGGCGAGGGCGACAGCCGGTTCCCGCTCCGAGGACGCGACCAGGCGGGGACTTTACAGGGTTACCTCGCTGCGGACGAAGCACCACGCATCGTTGACCCTGCCGATGGGATCCTCTGGACGGCCAATGCCCGAGTGGTCGATGGACCGATGCTCGACAAGATTGGCTTTGGAGACTATGACCGGGGCTGCCGGGCGGGGATGATCCGCGATCGCCTGCGAGCCATCGACAGGGCAACCGAAGCCGATATGCTCTCGATCCAGCTCGATGATCGGGCCATCTTCCTCGACCGTTGGCGACAACTGCTCCTCGACCTGCTCACGCCGGAGCAGGTCGAGCACGACCCTCGCCGCGGTGAGCTCAAGTGGGTGCTGGATCACTGGGAGGGCCGCGCGTCGATCGACTCGGCCGGCTATCGGCTGGTCTGTGAGATCCGGCTCCGGATCATCCGTGCAGCGCTCTCACCTTTGACGGCCCGCTGCCGCGCGGCGGATCCACGGTTTCGCCTGGCCGGCCTCGAGTGCGAACCGCCGGCCTGGGCTCTGGTCACGCAGCGCCCCGTTCACCTGCTTGACCCTGCGTATCGCAACTGGAATTCGCTGCTTCTTGCCATGATCGACGCCACGCTTGACGAGGCGAGCCGGACAGGAGAACCGCTCGAGCAGTGGACCTGGGGCAAAAGAAACATCGCCAGGATCCAGCATCCGATCAGCATCGCTTCACCACGTGTCGGCAACTGGCTCGAGCTGAACATGCCCGCCGAACCGTTGCCCGGCGGGCGCAAGGACATGCCCAGAGTGCAGGGGCCGACGTATGGCGCCTCGCAACGAATGGCCGTCACGCCGGGCCGCGAATCCGAGGGCTACTTCCACATGCCCTGCGGCCAGAGTAGCCATCCCCTCTCACCCCACTACCGCGATGGCCACGAGGCATGGGCGGCCGGAAAGGCGACGCCGTTCCTGCCCGGACCGAGCGTCAACACCTTGATCCTGCAGCCGCCAAGATCATCCCGGGAACGTCAAGGCCTCGCGACCGACCATCGAAAACGCTCTGGTTTGAGAGCAGGCGACGTGGCACACTGAAACGGTCGTCATCCGGCAATCAAGCCCCGAGGCCCCAAGGGTCATGAGCACCACATTCACGCAGCCTCCGCAATCCACGGTCCAGTACCCTGACGATGATGGTCAGCCCATGTCGGACAACACGCTCCAGTTCAAGTGGATCGTCCTGATCAAGGAGGGTCTCGAGACGCTTTTCCGGCACGATCTCAATGTCTTCGTCGCTGGCGACCTGCTCTGGTATCCGGAAGAACGCAAACCCAAGATTCGCCAAGCACCCGACGTCATGGTGGTCCTTGGCCGGCCCAAGGGGGAACGCGGCTCCTACAAGCAGTGGGAAGAGGACGGCATCGCCCCTCAGGTTGTCTTCGAGGTGCTCTCACCAGGGAACCGGTTGGACGAGATGCTCCGGAAGTTTCGGTTCTATGAGAAATATGGGGTTGAGGAATACTACATCTACAACCCGGACGACGGCAGCCTGCTCGGCTGGCGGCGCGGAGATGGTGGTCTGGAAGAGATCGCTGAGATGAACGGCCATGTCAGCCAGCGGCTGGGAATCCGGTTTGAGCCGGGTGAAGGGCCGAACAATCTGAGAATCATCGGAGCCGACGGCCAACCGTTCCTCACCCACCAGGAGTTAATGGAGCAAGCCGAGGCCGAACGCCAACGCGCCGAGGCCGAACGCCAACGCGCCGAGCGATTGGCAGCCAAGCTGCGCGAACTGGGCATCGAGCTAGATTGAGTCTCATCCCCATGATGACAGTGCGCGCTCATTCAAGATTCTTCACGGCCCAAGGCACGACTCTCCTTCGAGCCCGATCGTAGATCTGAACAGGCGATCACGATCCCTCTGCCAGGGTCTGCTCGACAAACCGGCGCATCGGGCCCTCCAGCAGCTTGAACGCCAGCGGCACATTCCCCCTGGCATAGACATTCTGCTCGTCGAAACTGAGGGTTACCCGGTACCCGGGCCCCGAAAGAATCGCCGACTTTTGATCCGCCGACCACTCGACTTGCCGGATCCAACGGCCGTGCTGCGCGTGGGCAGTGGTGATCCCTTTCTCGAAATTAGCGCGCGCGGCGTCGGCGGTCTGGCCGTGCTTGACGGTGATGTTCAACTCGGCCATCGCTCTCACCTGGGCCCAATCTGATACTTGACAGACGTTCAGAAACAAGGTAAGTCTCTCTGCATTCATCTTAGCTGCGCGGCGCGAATGAGACACGACCCAACCCCATCTCTAGCCAAACGCTCTCCTCGCCAGGCCGGCGAGGAGAGCGCATGAAGTGATATTAACCCACGCTCGGTGTGAATGTGATGGGACGTGGCGTTCTTTGGAAAGAGCGCACAAGGCGAAAAAGAGGGCTGGGGCTGTCTCTCAGAGGAGACAGCACGTCACCATCGCCTGGCCGTCATCGCCGGGCGTGGGCAGCCTGGATGAGGTCGGAGCCGTCAGGCCTTCGCGACCTCGGCCGGCTTGGTGCCGAGAAACTTCTTGCCGGCCAGGGAGATCATGACGAAGAAGTTCTTGGTCTCGTCGTCCTTCTTGCCCTTCTTGACCAGCTTGTGCTTGAGCAAAGCATCGACCGTTTGCTGGTCGGGCTTCTTGGCGGCGATCGATACGCGATCTATGAATGGTCCCGGATTTGCAGCCAAAACCACCTTGTCGGAAAGCAAGACCACGTACTGCCGCTTGGTTCAAAACCAAGGAGCTGAAGTGATGACAAGGATTCATGGAGTGGTTGCCGTCGGCCTGTTGACGCTGGCGGGTGGGATCGGGATCGGTGTCGGGCGGGCGCAGCAGGATCAAGGACCGGCGGAAAAAACCGGCTCGAAGCTCGACGAGGCGGGGCGGTCGCTCAAGAAAGGGTTGGAAGAGGCTCGGGATGCGGTCCGCGAGCAGCTCGCAAGAGCTCGCGGGTCTGTCCATAACATGGATGTCGCGTCGCGGGTCTACGGCCGTCTGCACTGGGACAAGACTCTCACCACCAGCACGCTGGATCTCGACGTCAAGGACGGCGTCGCGACCCTTCGGGGTGCCGTCCCCGACGCCAAGGCCAAGGCGAAGGCCGTGGAGCTGGCGGAGGATACCGTGGGAATCTCCAAGGTGATCGATCAGCTCACCATCCAGCCGCCGCCGCCGCGAACGACCCCCAATACCTCTTCCGATACGACGCCCAAGTCCTGATCCGAGCATCTGCGTTTCGGGTTCCCTGGCCGAGCACGAAGACGGCCGCAACAGTGAGCCCCACGAAGACCACGGTAGGCACGGTGAAGTAAGCGAGAATCTCATCGAAGGTACCGAGCACAGCCAGGAGGCTGACCGGGATGGCCTGGATCGCGATCGCTCGGGCAGGGGTGTGGTACCGGGAATCAAGCGCGGCCGCCGCGGGGAAGAACAGGCCGTC
This sequence comes from Planctomycetaceae bacterium, assembly GCA_019237095.1. Taxonomy (GTDB): domain Bacteria; phylum Planctomycetota; class Planctomycetia; order Isosphaerales; family Isosphaeraceae; genus Aquisphaera. The sequence continues at coordinate 4,754 of JAFAHT010000256.1, read as the reverse complement.
GCGCGCCATGGCGAAATAGACCCGCGGCATCGCCATCAAGAGCGCGGCCAGGCTTTCCAGAACCATGACGACGACCAGACTGTAAGCAGCCAGAACGGCGAACCCAGCGACTTCACCATGCCTGCGGTCGTCAGGAGGATTCCCACGCCGATCACCTAGGCTACCACGAGCGCCATGGCGGTCGTCAGCCCCAGGAGTCATCATGAGGAAACGCTGGGGATCGATGTTGTTAGGTTTGCTGATCGCCGGGGCGGCGATCACATCGGTGCGGGCGGAAGAGACGCCCTTACCCAGCATCGTGATCTTGCTGGCCGACGACCTGGGCTACGGCGACCTCGGCTGCTTCGGGCATCCGACGATTCGAACCCCGCACCTGGACCGGATGGCGGCCGAGGGAGTGAAGTTCACGCAGTATTACGCCTGGTGCTACTGCACACCCAGCCGAGCGGCACTCCTCCTGGGTCGGCTGCCAGTTCGCAGCGGTCTGAACCGAGTTCTCGGCGCCAGGTCAACGGGTGGAATACCCGATGGCGAGACCACCCTGGCAGAGGCCCTCAAGGCGCGCGGCTATGCGACGATGTGCATCGGCAAGTGGCATCTTGGGCATCATCCTCGGTTCTTGCCGACGCGGCATGGGTTCGACCACTATCTCGGCATTCCTTACAGCAATGACATGGACCGTGCCGATCAGGGCGAGCCGCCCATTCCGCTCATGCGGGACGAGACGGTCATCGAGCAGCCGGCCGTGCAGGACACGTTGACCCGGCGGTACACCGAGGAAGCTCTCAAGTTCATCCGCGACCATGCCGCCCTGGCCAGGCAGGGCCAGCCGTTCTTCCTTTATCTCCCATATACCTTTCCGCACGTGCCACTTCATGCCAGCCCGGCCTTCCGGGGAAAGAGCCCGCGGGGGCTTTATGGCGACGTGGTCGAGGAGCTCGACGCGAGCGTTGGCCAGGTCCTCCAGGTTCTTCGCCAGGAGCAGCTTGCCGGCTCAACCCTGGTGGTCTTCACCAGCGATAACGGACCCTGGCTGTCCCAAAAACTCGACGCCGGGTCGGCGGGGCTGCTGCGTGAGGGAAAGATCACGACCTGGGAAGGGGGCGTGCGCGTCCCGTGCCTGGCCTGGTGGCCTGGTACGATTGCCCCCGGCCGGGTGGTTCAGGACCTGGCCAGCGAGCTCGACCTCTTCGCCACCTGTATCGAGCTGGCTGGCGGCCGGCTCCCGGCCGATCGGCCGTACGACAGCCACTCGCTCGCGCCGCTCTTCCGCGGCACGGGTTCCGGCTCACGCAACGAGGTCTTCTACTACTTTGACGATCAGGTCACGGCCGTGCGCCAGGGGCCGTGGAAGCTGCACCAGAAGACCATCGAATCGGCGTCAGGCCAGACGAAATCACAGATTCAGTCGCCCCCGCTGCTGTTCAACCTCGCGACCGACCCCTCTGAACGATTCAACGTGGCCCTCGAGCACCCCGACGTAGTGGAGCGTCTCACGAAGGTGATCGAGGCGCACCGCGCCAGTGTTTCTCCGGGAAGCCCCCAGCATTGAAACTCACCGTTGCGCTCGACGGTGAACGAGAGATGCGGCTCGGCGCGTGTCCGCACTGGGTTGCCGTCCGCCATGCTGTGACCGGGCAACGGCTCGCACGCGCTCGGTGCGTTTGGTGGAGTTCGGGCTCCATGGCCATCCGACTGCACGGCCACGGAGCCTCGAATCCACGATTCCCGAAGATCAAGAATCGATGCGCGTGCTTCTCATTCGCCGACCGTGATCGTCAGGCCGGGGTTTGTGCGAACTCTCGTTCTCTTCGCTGTTTTTCTTCTCTTTGTCCTTGTCCTTCTTCTCGCCCTTGAGGCTCTCCAGCTCCTTGAGCAGCCGATCCATCTTGTCTTCAAGATCGCGGAGCCGGCGCTCGACGCGGGCGGGGCCAGGGCCAATCATGCCGGGCCTGCGCATATCCGTGCCGGGCCTGCCGCCGGGAGGGCCGTCGGGACCTTGGGACGGACGCGATTCGGCGGGAGGGGCCGGAGCATCGGATTTAGCGGGGGCCTCAGGACGAGCATCGGGAGTCTCGGGCGGAGCGGCAGGACGCGGTGAGGCAGGGGGTGCAGGGGGACCACCAGAGCCGCGCCTGCGCGAGAGACGCTGATCGCGGCGCTCAATTGCCTGGAGCCGGCGCATCGCCTGGCGCAGTTGCTGCTCCATCTGGTGGATCTCCTTGCGTGCCTGCTCCGCATCACGAGAGTTGCCAGGTGCGTCGGGCTCGGCGGCCGGCGGCTCGTCTCTCTCTTTGGATTGCGACAGCAGGCCCTCCCGGGCTTCTCTTGCCTTCTTCTCAATTTCCTCGCGGTCGCGCAAGGCCTGTTCTATTGGCTCCCTCACCTTTTCCGCGCGGTCGCGCACCGCCTGGCGGAATTCCTCACGCGCCTTGTCCAATGCGGCGTTCACGTCCTCGCGTGCCTTCTCCGCGGCGTCCCGCGCCTGCTTGTGGACAGGGCCGCCCTCCTTGAAGGCTTCCCGCATCTTGTCGCGGGCTTTCTCAAGCGCCTGGCGGAAATCCTCGGAGGTGATCCCTTCCTTGTCGAGCGATTCGGTTACCTCTTTCGCAGCCTTGTCCAGGGCCTTGGCGACCTCGTCGCCGACCGGACTGAGGTCCTTGCTCAATCTCTCACCGAGGTCCTTCAGGAGATGATCGAGATGATCGGCCACACCCTTGGGAGTCTCGAGCTCATCGCGATCGTCGTCCTCAGCTTCCCCTTTGAGTTGCTGGCGGGCCTTGTTGGCGTGGATGTCGCCGTCGGGCTTGACGTCCGCGGCTGCGGTAGCGCGATCACCGTCGGATTTTGGAATATCCGCCTTCTGGGCCCAGGTGGGGGCCAGAGGCAAGATCAGGGCGGCGAGGCCGAGCACGCCGAGTCGTCCGGCCCAGCTCAGCGCCTTGGGAGTCCTGGCTTGAACGATCATTCTCATCCTCCTCTTCAGAAAGGAAACATACCCCCTCCCGCTGATGACGGCCGCTGCCGCGGCCACGCCGGCGATCGGGGCACCCGAAACGAATTCCAAGGCCGCCAGCAGGGCGGCTGCGTAGGACCTGGATCCCCGGGGCGTGGCCCAGACAGCCCAGGCGTCGCAGCACTGCTCCTCGGCTTCACGCAAACCTCGACGAGCCCACCAGACGACCGGATGCCACCAGTAGAGCCCGGTCACGGCCAGGTCCAGCCAGCGGATCCAGTGGTCCTTTCGCCTCAAGTGCGCCAGCTCATGTGCGATCAGGGCCGTTTGCTGGCTTCCGGAAAGGTCCGGCCAGAGCTCGGAAGGCACAAGCAGTCGAGCCCGGCCACCGAGCGTCCAGAGCATGGGGGGGATTCGACCCGGCACCAGCCAAGTGGTCGGGACGCGTCTCAATTGGAGTTGACGGGCCACCGCGCTGACTCTTGCCTGCAAGTCGGCCGGTGCGGGTTGAACGTCCCGGAGCAGGCACTTGAGGCCGATGATCCGCACGGCCGCCAGCGACCAGCAGACCAGGCCACCGGCGAGGATCAACGCCAGGGCAAGAACTTCCCAGCGCGGAAGATTGCGCAGGGTGATCGAGGCAGGGTTGTTCTCTGCATGAAAGTCCTGCGCATGAGGCCGTTCCGTCTCGTCGGCTGCGGCAGCGAAGCGCGAGCCGCCGCCCGTCTCACCCAGTTCCGTGTTTCCGGCCGGGACCGTGGGCTCAATGCTTTGAGCAGTTCCATCCCACTCACACTTAGTGGGCTCACTGTCGTCCTGGACCAGGTGGACGGGCAGTTCTTGCCGATCTGGCCGCGCCGCCAGGGTGAGCCTGGAAGAAACGTCGACGGCCCCTGGTGGACGTACTTGGGGCGCGGTAGAGGAAATCGCCAGAGGCACCTGCACCAGAGGCGGCGTCACGAGCTTGAGCAGGACAACCAGCCAGAGGCTATGAACCAGGGCCGGAGATCGACCAAACCAGCTCAGGACCAGAGGTGCCAGAGCCAGCCCGGTGGCGACCAGGGCGTTGCTCAGCAAGGCATTCACAAGGGATTCCATGGGCAGGCGGTCTCCCGGCGATGGTCCTGCTCGGTCTTCTCAAGAACGCGGCAAGCGCCCTGGTCCAGTCCGGCTCTGGCTCTGGCGGGCCGTTACCAAAGCATCCTGCTTCCTCGCATCCAGGGATTCCGGGGCGACCTCCTGGGAAAGGTCGTCGCGTTCGGACTCCTCGATAATCGCTCGCAGCGCCTGGCGATCCTCGTCGGTCAGATCGCCAGCCCGCGCCAGGTGTGTCAGAAGTGGAGTGAGCGACCCGTCGCAGAGCGTCTCGACCAGCGACCGGAGCCGCCGGCCGATGAGCTGGTCGCGATCCAGCACCGGGACAAACTGGTGCACGAACAGCGAGCGATCGCGGCGGACGAACTCCTTGGCCTCCATCCGGTCCAGCAACTTCTGCACGGTGGCATACTGAGCCGCCCCGCCGCCAGGATAAAGGACGTCCGTCAAGTGGCGGATCGTCGCCATCCCCCGGTCCCAGAGGATCCGCAGCACCGCAAGCTCCGATTCCGTGATATCCCGGGCGGGCCGACCCATGCGCACCCTCGTATTCAGTTGTTGTGTCTGAATATTCAGTCGTTTTGTCTGAATTAAGGATACACTCTCGCCCCTTCAGAAGGCAAGAGGCCAGAAGCAAAAGAAAGTGGCTCAGAATAGTGGCGAGTGGCGAGTAAACACCCAGCAGCCGTCTGTCATTTGCCAT
>JAFAHT010000211.1 GCA_019237095.1 Planctomycetaceae bacterium | reverse complement strand
TTATCTATCATATTTTGTGGGTCACGGGGCTCGTGACGACCGGCCTCGGCACGTTTGTGCTGGCGACCTTGCTGACCCAAGATCGTCGGGCAGCCTGGCTGGGAGGACTGCTGGCCATGCTCAGCGGGCCGATGATGATGCATGCCCGCGGGCACCTGGAGTTGATCTACCTGGGGGGGGTTCCGCTGTTTCTCGCGGTCTGGATCGGGTTTGTGGACCACCCCAGGCGGGTGCGGCTGGGCGCGGCGGTCGCGCTCTATCTTGTCCTGGTCGCGGGTGCGGCCTATTACCTTGTGCTCGGGCTGGTGCCGCCGGTTGTCTATGTTCTCTGGCGTTTCGCCACCACCGAGGCACGCCTCCACTGGCTGCGAGCGAGGCTGCCCTGGTTCGGTGCCTTCGCACTCGTGCTCTCGCTATGCCTGGTCCCCTTGTTCGCAGCCCAGGTGTGGGGGCTGGTCCACGGCTATGCGATGACGCGGTCTCGACTCGAATTCGAGCACTTTGCGGCACCCTGGTGGAGTTATTTCGTCCCCACCAACCAACATCGCCTGGCCCGGCTCTTGCCGATGGATTGGTTCGAACGGCTGTCGCGAGCGACCGTTGGGGATAAGGAGTCGATCTCAGTTGTGGAAGGGGTATCCTACCTGGGATTGGTGACCTTGGTCTTGATGATCATCGCGCTGGCAAAGCAGCGAACCTACCCGCGGGCAAGCTTCTGGTGGCTGGCTCTGGCAACGCTGATCGTCCTTTCGCTGGGGGCCTATCTCCGGCTGGGAGGCCGATCGTTCAGCATGCCGGCCCTGTGGATGTGGCGGAACGTCCCCTTATTTCGGTTGATCCGGGTTCCTGCCCGGTTCAACTTGCTGGCCGCGGTGCTTGCGGCGGTGCTGGCAGCCGCCGGCGCCGGGCAGGTGCTGGCCCGGCTGCGGAAGCCGTGGGCGGGAACAGCGACGATTGCCACCCTCGCCTCGGTTGCAATGCTCGACATGGGCATCGCCCCGGAGGGCTGGGAGTTGAAGCCTCTTCCAGCCGGCTATCGCGCTCTCAACTCGCACGACACAGATTCGGCCTTGATCGAGCTTCCCCTGGCAAATTCGGTGAACGATTGCATTCCCCTTGATCGCACCTACTGGCAAGCGTTGCATCGTCGCCCAACGTCGGTTGGGTATGGGAGCCTGGCGAATGTTCGCTTTCACGAACTTGTGCTCCAACCCAGCGCATTCCCGATCGAGCGCAAAGGATTTCTCGATGATCCGTCTCGAGAGCGTTTCTGCGTGGTCCACGATGTGCGGTTCCTCGACTACGCCTGGCTTTACCTCTCAGTCAATCGGTTTCGATACGTTCTGCTCCATCGCCAGAGCGGTTCCGGAGTGGCCGATCCCGACAGCCTGGCCCGGCTAAGGCTCGCGTTTGAGAGGGCACGGATCTTCGAGGATGCTGAGTCCGCCGTTTACGATCGCAACCTACTGGAGCCGCCGAGGGCTCCAATCCTCTTGGTCCACGAGGGCTTCCGGAGCCGCGAGAAGGGCCAGCCCGATCGTCCTGATCTTACCGTGGTCGCCCGGGTGGGCACCATCGCGATTTACAGTCCCCATCCCGACAAAGAACTGACTGCGACGCTACGGGCACGAGCCTTGAACCATGCTCGTTCTGTCCGCCTGCTGGCCGGTAACCGTGAGCTGGCGTGCTGGCAAGTGGCGTCGAGCGAGTCACGTGAGTACCGCTCGCCGTCATTCCGCTGCCCACCGGGCCTTGGCTGGTTGACCTTGCAAAGCGAAACCGAGGAGCGCCCTACCCGCTATGAGGACGCCCTGGACGAGAAGAAGAGCCCCTACAGCCTTCAGATCTCCCGGCTATCCCTCGAATTCTCCTCGACCCAGGTAGCCCGACCTCCGACGGAGGGAGGAGAGGAACGGGGGGAGAACCGAAGGAAGAATGGATCAGGCACCTGATCTGGGTGTTCTAGCATGAACGTGGGGCCAAACGGACTTCCCGGATCTCCCATGGTTCCCGAATTAAGTGCCTGGCCAGTTTCTCCCAATACACAGCATCTGCTTGCTTCTTGGATATGTTCGGAGGGCACGGCTGAGTCCAGATTCGGTAGAAAGCTTGCGCAACGAAGACCACTGCGAGCCCGAAACCGTCTATCTCCTGATAACAATCGAAGAGCCTCCAGCATGAACAGAGTATCGATCATCAACCTTACAGTGCTCATGATCGTGCTGTATGCTCTCCCGGTTGGTTGGGCTGATCTCCGGACCGGGCCCGAAGGATACCCGGTCCTGTTCCACCCCTCGATCCGCCTGGCGGTCGCCAACTCCGTCATGTGGGTCGGCCACAGATCCTGACACACATATATCGCTGCATGCATGGCTCAACCGTTCGGGGTCGAAGAGGGCACCTCGGGGCCACCGAACCCAGCAAAATGGTTGACTCGGGGCCAGTAGGGCTTATAATCGCACTTGAATCCCGGCTCGCGTGATCGGTCGCGATGACCTTCATGATTTTGCCGACACCGCGAGTTTTCTTGTCCCACCGCTGGGGATTTATCGCTCTAACCTGATGGCTTCCAGCTTCGGTCGCACCGCGAGTGCGCCGGAAGAGTTTGGCCCCTGAGCGTACCAACGTTCATCCCGTACCAAAGCGAGTTTGCTGAGTGGGTCGGTCCTTAACCGGCTCGCGCATGCACTATCCCAACCCTGAATGGAGTGAGCATCGATGCGGAAGATTCTTCTCGGCTTGGCGGTCGTTGCGTTGGCCGTCCCCGTGTTTGCCGACCACTTTAACAAGATCGTGAAGGTCGGCGACAAGGCTCCCGATTTCTCGGGGATTCCTGCTGTCTCCCCCAGTGGCGAGCAGTCCAGTCTCACGCTGTCCGACCTCAAGGAAGATGTCGTTGTGCTCGTCTTCCTTGCCAATCATTGCCCCGTCGTGCAGGCCTGCGACGACCGGATCATCGACTTCGCCAATGATTACAAGGACAAGTCGGTCAAGCTCGTGGCCGTCAGCGTCAACGACATCAATCAGGACCGTCTGCCGGGCATTAAATCGCACATGAAGGAGAAAAAGCTCAATTACACCTACGGGTACGATGAGAGCCAAGCGATCGGCCGCGCCTACGGCGCGACGAACACGCCGCACTTCTTCGTCCTCGACAAGGAGCGGAAGATCCGCTACATCGGCGCCATGGACGACAACGCCATGCACGAGTCGAAGGTCACCAAGCATTATCTGCGTGACGCGGTTGACGCCCTGCTCGCCGGCAAGACCCCCCAGGTCGAGGAAACTCGTGCCGCGGGTTGCAGCGTGAAGTACAAGAAAAGCAAATGAGGTCGAGCTCATGCAGCCAGTGATCTGGCCCGATTCGAGGTATTGAGGTGAAGACAGGAGAGCCGCCGGAACCTTCCGGCGGCTCTCCTTGCTCATCTTTGATTCAATAAAATCATCGCCTTTGCTCGCCGCATCAGCCTGTCAGGAGAAGAGCCATGAGGTTGTCTTTCACCGTGCTGTCGCCAAGCTTAGTGGCTGCCGGGCTTGTGCTCGCCGGCTTTCCCGGCGGCTCCGCGGCCGATGATCGGGCTTCGACCGGGACCATCAAGCTCGAGTCGCTGAAATGGAGCCAGTTCAAGGAACGCCTGGCCTCGAGCAAGCCCGCGAAATTCACTCTCGTCGATGTCTGGGCCACGACCTGCGGTCCCTGCAAGGAGAATTTCCCCCACCTCGTGGAGATGCATCGGAAGTACGCCGGTAAGGGTCTAGCGGTGATCTCGCTGACGCTGGACGATCCCACCGACGCCAAGGCCGTGGCCGAAGCGGAGGAATTCCTGCGGGAGAAAAAGGCGGTCTTCACCAATGTTCTGCTCGATGAGAACTATGGCGATGGCTTCGACAAGCTCGACATCAATACCATCCCGGCCGTCTTCATCTTCAGTGCCGACGGCAAGGAAATGAAACGGTTCACGATGGACGACCCGAACCACCAGTTCACCTACGAACAGGTCGAGAAAGAGGTGGTCGCCCTGCTCGAAGGAACCCAGCCGAAAGGCTTCGCGAAATAACTGGTCTTGGGGATCCGGCCCCCGGTCTGATAGCATTAACCTTTCTGAAGTCGAACCTGCGGACAGCGATTGGCGTAGTAAACACCGACAGGTGGCTCGCTCGGTTCTCCCAACCCCACACGGATTGCAATGAAAGACGGCATCCATCCCAAATATGTGGATTGCGTGGTGACTTGCGGCTGTGGTAACACGTTCAAGACCCGCAGCACCAAGCCCAAGATCATGGTCGAGGTCTGCTCGAAGTGCCATCCCTTCTTCACCGGCTCCGTCAAGTTCGTCGATGCGGCGGGCCGGGTTGACAAGTTCAATAAGAAGTTCCTGGGAACCTACGGCAAGGGCAAGAAAGAGAAGGTGGAGGCCCCGAAAGCCTAGGCGACTGGATCGAGCGAATTGACGGCCCGCTGGGCGACGCGTACTCGACGTGCGGCCCGCCGGGCCGTTGCACGTTGATCCGGCCGGCAGCCAGATCGGTTCTCGATTCCCGACCAGGGATTCCAGATTCCAGAAAAGGGCAGGCAAGTGCCAGGCTGGAGCTTCTCGGGTCCATGGAATTCTTGGAATCTCTTGGATCTGGATTCTCGTATTCGCAGCCATTTGGTTTTTATTTAGGAACATGCAGCCCCGTGTTTGAGAAATTGCAGGCCGATTACCAGCGGTTCCTCGAGATCGAGCGATTGTTGCTTGACCCCGAGGTCACGGCCAACGTTGCGAGAGTCACCGCCCTGGCCAAGGAGCGCGGTACGCTGGCAAAGGTGGCTGTGGATTATGGCCGCTATCTCGACCTGAGCCGCCAGATTGCCGAGGCTGAGTCTCTCTTTGCGACGGAGACCGACCCGGCGATGCGATCGTACGCGGTGGGCGAGCTCGAGGGCCTTCGCAAGCAGCATGCGGCGGAAGGCGAGACGCTTCGCGACTTGATTTACGACCGCCAGGCGGGTGCCGATCACGCAGCGTTGATCATGGAGATCCGGGCGGGAACAGGGGGGGACGAGGCGGCCCTGTTTGCGCGCGACCTGTACGAGATGTACCGGCGGTTCTCCGAGAACATGGGCTGGAAATTCGAAGTGATGGATATGGAGCCGACCGAGCTGGGAGGTTTCCGCGAGATCTCCTTCAGCCTCGCCGGCGAGGGCGTGTTTCGCCATCTTCAGTTCGAAAGCGGCGGCCATCGGGTCCAGCGCGTTCCCCAGACGGAAACCCAGGGCCGGATCCATACATCGGCGGCGACGGTCGCCGTCCTCCCTGAGCCCGAGGATGTGGAGATCGACATTCGTACGGAGGACCTGCAGATTGACGTCATGCGTTCGGGAGGGCCGGGTGGACAGCACCAGAACAAGACCGAGAGCGGCGTGCGGATCACCCACTTGCCGAGCGGCCTGGTGGTCAATTGCCGCGACGAGCGCAGCCAGCACAAGAACAAGACCAAGGCCATGAGGATCCTCCGTAGCCGGCTCTTCGACCAGATCCAGGAGCGGGCCCGCTCCCAGCGCGATCACGCCCGGCGGACCTTGATCGGCTCGGGAGATCGCTCGCAGCGCATCAGGACCTACAATTTTCCCCAGAACCGGGTCACCGACCACCGGATCGGCCTGACCCTATACAACCTCGACCAGGTGATCCAGGGCGACTTGCTGGCCCTCACCCGGGCGCTCATCAATCACGATCGCCGGGAACAGCTTGGCGACTCTTGACCCGAGCGGCCGGCAGGGCCGCCATGCCCGGACGGCTCGCCATCGGCCTCTTCAACCCGCGCCAGTTCTCGAGGAATCCGTGCCCAGCGACCAGAAGATAACGGATGAGCCCTGGACGATCAGCAGACTGCTGGCCTGGACGACCGACTTCCTGCGCCGGCGGGGATCGGAGAGCCCGCGGCTGGATGCCGAGGTCTTGCTCGCGCACGTGCTCGACTGGCAACGCGTGCAGCTTTACACACATTACGAGGAAGAGGTCGGAGAACGAGCCCGAGGCGCCTTTCGCGACCTGCTTCGCCGCCGGGCCGAGGGGGCGCCCGTGGCCTATCTCGTCGGCCGCAAGGAATTTTACTCGCTGGCCCTGGAAGTCTCGCCGGCCGTTCTCATTCCGCGTCCCGAGTCGGAGTTCGCGGTCGTCGAGTTCCTCGAGATGGCCAGGTCGATGGATCAACCCAGGGCCGTCGATGTGGGCACGGGATCAGGATGCCTGGCCATCGCCTGCGCGCATCAGCATTCCTCGGTCCGGTTCGTGGCCATTGATTGTTCCGCGGACGCCCTCGCACTGGCCCGCAAGAATGCGGGGCGCCATGGCGTGGCCGAACGCATCGATTTCCGCCTGGGTGACGTGCTCGAGCCGGTTGCCGCGGAGCCTCCTTTTGATCTGATTATCTCTAACCCCCCTTACATCCCGACCGATGTGATCCCGACCCTGGAACCCGGAGTGCGCGATCACGAGCCCCACCTGGCCCTGGATGGAGGTCCCGACGGTCTGCGCGTGGTCGCCCGCTTGATCGAGCAATCGATTCCCCTGCTCAACCCTGGCGGACACCTGATCCTGGAGATCGGCACCGCCCAGGAGCAGCTCGTCCGGGCGCTGATCGAAGCTTACCCCGAGCTTCGCGCAACCCCGACCATCCGCGACCTGCGGAAGCATCCGCGAGTAATCCGAGCGGAGAGGCAAAAGCAGTGAATCGCATAGAGATGTGGGCGTCAGAGCCCTGCTGCGGTCCTATGGCTTGGGCCGCTTGGCGGGAATCGACCGCAGGGCCTCCGGCAGTGTGGCCATCGATGGCCACCTGTCGTCTAGCTTGCGCGCCGTCAGCTTACGAAGCAGGTCGCAGAGCTCGTCGGAGAGCTTGGGCTTGACCTTGGCGGCATCGAGTGGTTCCGTGTTGAGTCGCTGGAGCATCGTCGTCGACGAGTTCGTGGCCGGGTAGGGAAGCCGGTCGGTGAGCAATTCGAAAGCCAGAACACCAAAACTAAATATATCGATTCGCTCATCAATCGGTTCACGCCGGATCAGCTCTGGGGCCAGGTACTGGAGGGTTCCGGTCCGGTTTCCCGGTCCCCGAAACGCCGGCGTGTTGGAGACCGCGAGCCCGAAATCGATCAGCTTGACTTGATGTTCGCGGCTGAGCAGGAGATTTCGCGGGTTGACATCGTGGTGAATGAATCCGGCCGCATGGACGGCGGCAAGGCCCGCGGCCGCTTGGGCGAGCCACTCCACCCTCTGGGCGGTCCGCCCGAGTTTGACATCGCGGAGGTACTGAAAGCTGTAACCGTCGATAAAATCCATCACCAGGTAATGCTCGCCGCCGGTTGTCGTCCCATACTCAAGGGTGCGCACGACGTGCGGATGGACCACCTCTATGGCGATCGCCCCCTCGTGCGGTCTGCTTTCCTCGCGTGACGCCCGCGCCGCGGCGGCGGCATTCTTTTCGCGATTCTGCACTTTCAAGCAGATCGTGCGTCCCGTTTCCTGGTCAAATGCCTTGTAGACGCGCGACATGCTGCCCTGGCTGGACGCGTCGGCGAGGATCGTGAATCGCCGCTGCAGGTTCACCCGATTGCGACATACACTCCCCGCGGAAGATGAGCCGGCGGCAAACATTTCCATCAACCTGGCTAGCATCTTCACCTACTCCCGTCGCCCTGGAGATCGCGCAAACCGTCAAGCCTGGTCCATCCCCATTGTCCGTAAATTCTCCTCAATACATACATTGGATGCGAGCCCTGGTGATGAGAACCCGACGGAATTCAGCAAGCACCCGCGCAATGATCCAACCACGCATGTCAGTCCTGGATCGAGGATTCCAAGCCTGAGCCGTGGGATTCCCGCGGTCTCAGAGGATCTTATCCATTGATCACGTGGTTCGTCTAGCGACTGCCATCATGGGGAATACAAGGTGCCAGTCGGTGTTATCAGAACGCCCACGGTGCGTGCCAGGACCCGCCGCCCACCGAATTGGTCGTAAAACGTGGCCACCTTGAGCAAGGCAGGGGCATCGGCGGGCCAGTGATCGAACTCCGAATCCAGCAGGAGTACATGCTTGGACTGCTTTGTCGCCGGAAAAGCCAGGTGCTGAGGGCTGCGGAGCTGGCAAACCGGGCGGCCGATTGCGAAGGCCAGGTCGGGCGGCCAGTCGTGAAACGTGTAGACCGTCCAGTTGGGTAGGAGCCACTGGCCGACCGCTCGACCCCAAGGACCCTGGCCATGGCGGTAATTCCATTCGGGTACGTAATAGCCCCAGTGCACCAGCTTCAAACTGATTGCCACGAAGACCAGAGCGATCAGGCCACGGCGGGTGTTCGCTGTCTCGACCGCAAGCCATCCGAGCCCAAGGGCCGGCACGCTCAGGAGAACCGCTGCTATCCCGACTGAGCGGTAGTAAGGAAAGATCAGCAGCCAGAGATAGCTGCCGTACATAAGGGTAATCAGCCAGACCGATAGCAGACCGAAGATCAGGGCGAGGAACGCTCGCCGGGCCGGCCCCACCAGCGAGCGAGCCCAGGCGGCGTCGAGCGCCGTGGCGGCGACGAGCAGGATGCCCGCCAGCGCGGGAACGCGGGCGGTCTGGGATAGCCCAGGTACGATCGTGCCAGCGATCATGCAGGCGATTGCCGTTTGCAGCCAACCGATGACCATTGGCCTGCCCGCGCCGCTCCAGTTGTCTCGAAGCCTCCGGCTGAGCGTCAGAATGGCCAGCGGTGAGAAAGGCAAACCGAGGCCCAGAACTTCCAGCGCAAACCACCAGTCCGGGCGCTCGGTGAACGGCAAGACGACCGCCGCGGCCCAGGCTTCGGTCGAGGCCGATGACATTGCCCAGACCGACCAGGCGACGGCCGTCGCAAGCGGTGGAATGACCAGGGGCGCCGAGAAACTCGCGCCGCGCCGACCAATGACAATCACGGCCAGCAAGATCAGGACGACGGGCGGCCAGCCTCCGCTCAAGAACGCCAGCGCGGCCCAGAGACCGGCTTTCCAGTCCGAGCCATGCGCCAGCAGGCGATCAATCGCGGCCACGATCGCCAACCCGGAAAGCAACTCGAGCCCGGTTCCGCCGGAATGATCGATCACGCCCAGGCAACCGAACCAGCAGAGCCCGACCCAAAGCCCGGCCCGTCGACCCATGACCCCCATCGTGCGCCGGGCCAGTGTCCAGCCGATCGCAACCGCGGCCAGGGCGGCCGGCCAGAGCACCGAACCCGGCGTCGGGCGGCCGCCCCCCTCGAAGAAAGTTGCCATGCGGCTGGCGGCTACCCTGCCGGGCCAGAGATCAGGGGCCCAGGAGCCACAAACCTGCCCCAGCGGTCCCAAGGGCTCACTGGCGGCCAGGCCCTGCCGGGCATCGACCGGGCCCAGGTCGAGATTCCCCGCTCCTAGCAGTACGAATCCGATGGCCATCACCGCCAGTAGTGGTACGGCCCACGTCTGCAAGCCTGGCATCACCAGGCTCACTCGGCTGCCATCGACTCGCATCACCCGGCGCGTTCCGGCCGGTCCAGCCTGGGTCGATTCAGGGTGCATTCGCCACCTCCCCGCCTGGCCTTGGTTTTGATCTTGACCCAGATCGCGAGTCTGCCGTGGTTTCGTTGCGGTCGTCGATCGTTACCGGCTGGTGCAACACCAGCGAAGGCTTGGTCTTGACCATGGCATAGATGTAGCCGGGAATGAACCCATCGCGATAAGTCTGGCGCCTCATTTCGGCCGCGACATCCTGGATCGTCCAGCCGTCACGCTCGAACCGGTACAGAGCCACAGCCGAACCGGTGCGGCAGGTTCCCCGGGCGCAGTGCACCAGCACGGGCTGTCGTTCCGGGTCGTCGATGACCTCGAGGACCTTCCGGAATTGCGCCTCCTCGCCGAAGCCGTCGCCGGGCATCGGCAGGTTCACAAAGCCGATTCCCAGCTTGCCGGCCAGAGTCCGCTCCGCTTCCATTTCCCTGCCGGGCAATTGAAAGGTGACCACGGTGCGAATGCCGTACCGCCCGACAGCCTTGATGAGCTGGGTGCTTGAAAGCTGACCGCTCCGGTAGAGGATTCCCGGCTTGACGACATCCCAATGATCCCACTGCAACCGGTTCTGCCGATCGAGCACGATCATCCAACCGGCCACTCCGACGCTCGCCAGGACGATCAAACCAAACAGGACCTTGCGCATCGGATCGAGTCCCGCGGAAGGGGAGAAAAACCGAGCCCATTGCCGAACAGCTCATGCCCCGGGGTGGTGAGCACAATGGAGAGGTGAGCGCAGGGACTTGGACCACCCGGATCGGCGGGCATGGTAGGGCAGAACCGATTGAGGGTCAATCCGAACCCGAGGCGCTCTCCGCAGCCAATTTGTCCGCCCTTTTTCTTTAGATCCGGTAGTAGTGTCACACCCGATCCTGGGCTTTGCCCGGCTTGTCGGGACGGGTCGAACGACTTAGGATGAGCAAGGAAACAGTCGTCTCATCGGCCAGATGGCCGAGGGCCGAGTCTCACAGGATCTCCCCATGCTTCGCAATCATCACCGCAATCTCTCCAGGGCCGGTCTCTCGGTTTTTCTGCTCCTGATCGGGTCGGTCCTTGATCGCAGCCCCAGCGCGTACGGAGCAAACGAACCCCCGAAGCCGGCACAGAAGGACAGCCTCACGCGGGCCAAGCCCAAGGATGTGGTCTTGACCACGTCCATCCAGCCGGCGGAGGCCCGGCCGGGGGACACGGTGACGCTGAAGGTCACGGCCAAGCTCAGCCCCGGCTGGCACATCTATACCCAGGCGAAGAACCAAAAGGGTGAAGGCCCACGCAAGACCGTCTTCGACCTGTTCGACCCGACTGGCCTGGAGGTCGCGGGCGACTGGAAGGCCGACAAGAAGCCGGAATCGCGGGCCGAGCCGGCTTTTGACAACCAGACCTTCGAGTACTTCGAGAATGAGGTCTCCTGGAGCATCCCGCTGAAGGTTCCTTCGGCCACGGCCCCAGGCAAGAAGGTGATTCGCTGCCAGGCGAGCTACCAGATCTGCAATGCGCAGAGTTGCAGCTTCCCGGGACGCTGGACTCTTCCCGACGCCACGCTGACTGTTCTGGCGGCCGAGGAGGGCGGTGCGGGATCGCCCAAGCATGAAGTGAACAGACCGCAATTGGCCCTCGCTCCCGCCCATGAGGACAGCTCGGCCCGGATCCGTCCCAAGGGAGTGACGTTGACCCCGTCGGTCGAGCCCGCCGAGGCGCACCCCGGCGAGCCGGTCGTCTACAAAGTCACGGCCCGTCTCGAACCTGGGCTGCACATTTACGCCGTGGCTAAGGAGGATGACAACCAGCCGGGCCCGATTCCCACAACCTTTGATTTCTTCGATCCTGGCGGGCTCAAAGTCTCGGGAGAATGGAAGCCGGACCACGCGGCGGAAGCCAGGCCCGAGCCGGCATTCGATAACCAGATCATCGAGTTCTTCGAGAACGAAGTCACCTGGAGCACCACGCTCTCCATCCCTGCCGACGCCGCGCCTGGCAAGCGGACGCTGCGCTGTCAGGCTGGTTACCAGATCTGCAACGATCGCTCGTGCTTTCCCCCGGGGCGCTGGACTCTTGCCGACGTCGCGCTGACCGTTCTGCCGGCAACCGGCAAGGCCGCCGCCACGTCGAGCACGGACCCGATCAAAGCCGTCGGGGCGGCATCGTCTGATCCAGCTTCCAGGCCGGCCGCAGTCACCAAGGGAGAAGAGCCAGCTCCCGGCCCGGCCGCTGTTTCATCAGCGGTTCCTGCCCAGACCTCTGGCCCGGCTCGGAAATCGGCATCCGGCAGCGATAGGTCCTCACAATCGGCCGGCGGGTCAGCCGCGCCGGTGAGCGAGATCGCGCGGCGGGCTCAGGAAGGCTTGATTCCGTTCCTGATCGCCTCGGCCCTGGGCGGGCTGTTCGCACTGGTGATGCCTTGCGTCTGGCCGATGATTCCGATCACCGTCAACTTCTTTGTCAAGCAGGGGCAGAACAGCGCCGGTGGCAAGGGCACGGGTAAGACGACGGGACTGGCAATGACTTATTGCCTGGCGATTATCGGTCTGTTCACGGCCGTTGGCGTCTTCTTCTCGTTCTTTTTCTCGGCCTCTTTCCTGCAAAACCTGGCCAATAACCCCTGGTTGAATCTCTGTGTCGCCGTGCTCTTCGTCGCATTCGGCCTGAGCCTTCTCGGGCTGTTCGAGATCCGTCTGCCCAGCTTCCTGCTCAACGCCTCGGCTCGGGGCGAAAGCCGCGAAGGGTTGACCGGTGTGATCTTCATGGCCCTGACACTCACGATCACCTCGTTCACCTGCACGTTTCCCGTGGTCGGCGGCTTGCTGGTCATGGCGGCGGGTGGGAACTTTTTCTACCCGATCCTTGGCCTGGCCACGTTCGCCACGGTGCTGGCGTTGCCCTTCTTCCTGCTGGCTCTCAGTCCGAGCTTGCTGTCGAAGATGCCCCGCAGCGGCGACTGGATGAACGCGGTCAAGATGATCGGCGGCCTGGTCGAGATCGGCGCGGCGCTCAAGTTCCTCAATACCGCCGAGCTCGGCTACGTCACTCCTGAGAACGCCTGGTTCAATGCCCAGGTGGTCTTGACCGCGTGGGTTGTGCTGGCCGCCGTCTGCGGGTTCTACCTGCTTGGTTTCTTCCGCACCGACCACGACCACGACGTCGTCAAGATTGGTGCCGGCCGAATGGTCTTCGGGGCTCTCTTCCTGGGGCTGGCGCTCTACATGGCCCCGGCACTCTTTGGCCGTCCGCCGCAGGGCCTGATCTGGGATCGCCTGATCGTCGGTATTCTGCCACCGGATTCCTCCGAGTTCAGCGCGCCAGTCCAGCTCGCCGGTGGAGCAAGCGGAGGCGGGGGCGGCAGCGCGGCCGCGGGGCCTGTCGAGGTCAAGGCCACCTCGAACGATCCTGCTCGTGCGGAACGCGAGGAGAAGAAAGTCCACGGCGTTCTCTGGGGCATGAGCCTCGATCAGGCAAGGGAGCTGGCGGCCGCCCAGAAGAAGCCCATCCTGATCGACTTCACCGGAGTGAACTGCGCGAATTGCCGGCTCATGGAGAAGCGGGTCCTGCCCCGGCCGGAGATCGTCAAGCTGCTGAGCGAGTTCGTCACCATCCAGCTCTACACCGATTTCGTGCCCATCGCCTCGATCACCGCGACGCAACGCAAGGAGCTGGCCGAGAAGAACCAGGAGCGGCAGCTCGATCTGGCCCAGGAAGCGACGAACCCGTTCTACGTGGTTTTAACCCCGGAAGGCAAGCTGGTCTCGTCGCTGGGCGGCTACAACGAGCCCGCCGTCTTTCTCGACTTTCTCTCCAAGGCCTTGGAGAAAGCGCGCGGAGGCATGAGCCTGGCCCAGGCGCCGGCTGAGTACTAAGGGCGGGCTCAGGCCGGCTGAAACTGGAGCGAACGCGATGTCCACGATTGCACCGACGCCACCGGCCTTATCCTTGCCATTGCCGGCGCCCGAGGAAGTGTTTCGCATCACTGTTGACCGGTATGACCGGATGGTCGAGTCGGGACTGCTCGGTGAGGACGACCCGATCGAGCTCCTCAACGGAGTCATGGTGTGGAAGATGCCCAAGAACCCGAAGCATTCCACGGTGTCGCGGAGATGCGAGCGCATGATCGAACGTCTGATCCCTCCAGGGTGGCACGTGCGCAAGGAGGAGCCTGTACGGATCCCGGACTACGATGAGCCGGAGCCGGACATCGCCGTGGTGCGTGGGGACGACAACCTCTATGAAAACCGCCTTCCCGGCCCAGGAGACGTTGCCCTCATCATCGAGGTCGCG
>JAFAHT010000165.1 GCA_019237095.1 Planctomycetaceae bacterium | reverse complement strand
CTTGTGGCCCCGTGGCTCTCGAAGCCTTTGCCGAAAGCGTGGCGCTCTGTCGGATCACCAACGCCTGATACGGCGGCGTGGGGTCACTCCCCTGATGCACCAGCATGGCGAGATGTGATCCATTGTTTATGATAGAGGTGGCACACTTGGCCCTGCCGTTGCCTGGTCAAATGTATCCCATACACTCGCAGTAATGCGAGCATGGGTGCGGTGCGCGCTCGCATTCCCGTCCCAAAAACCGCATGGCGGTCTTCCGCGCCTTCCGCGCGAAAGCTTTCTGACCAAAGCCATGTGGCCAAAGCATTGACGCAGTGAAGCTCAGTCGGAGCCGGAGTCCGGCAGCGATCGCCGACTCCGGCTCTTTTCGTTTTCACCACTGCTCAGACATCAATTCCCAAAAGCACCTCACCGTAGCTCCACGCGGCAACCACCCCGGTGGCTCAGCAATGGCCGCGAAAGTGGCTCAATTCCTGGCCGTGACCGACAAACTCATTGCCCCGGACAAGGGTTCGTGGCCGAAGCATTGCGTGACATTGTCGTAAACTATGTATGTCGGGATCGTGCCGACCACCTTTGGCAATACGGTGTGAGAAGCAAGCCCGCGTGTCGCCCACGCCGAACGGCGGTGCGCGGGTGTATGCTCATTGACACGAGGAAACCTGACCGCCCGACATGCGGATTGCACAAGACTTGTCGATCAGTCGGGTAAGAAAGGCTGGCAAGAGCTTGAAGGTTCGCAGCGCGGCCAGGTTCACCCGGGGTTGATCTGGCAGGACGCGGTTCGGGCCCGGCCGTCGTCACGCGAGCGAACGTGGCGCTCTCTTTCCTTGAGTGGCGGATAGCGGCTGGCCCCTGCCGCTCTCAAAGTCGAGTGGATGGCAAAATGGGGGTAGAATGCCCCAAAAAGGGGGCAACATGGCGGCTTTTGCGGGAAAAGGTTGCGTTCCTGGTTATGGCGCAACTCCTTTATTATCATGCAGTTGCGTTAATTGTCGTCGAATGAGGGCCAAGAGATAACTAGCTACAACCATTTATTCAATAAGAACTTGCGTCGAAAACCAAGTTTCCCAAAATCTCGAAAAAGCCGAAAAACGTAGCATTTCGTAGCAAGTAACGCATGCCAAGCGGACCCAATTCCGCGTCGCCGAACTCGGAGTCGGGTATAGCGGGTGGCAGGTGGCGAGCGCCACATGATGATTGGACGTTGGGGGGCCAACCACGTTTCGCGGGCGCCAGAGGGTGGGTGGCCCACTTCCGCTTCTGGTAATCTCCGGCTTGGCCACTGGGCCCCCGGCAGGGGTGGGCGACGGGCTTCGATTCCTTTCAAGGCGTTGCCAGCACATCTGTCCTCGCTCGGGGCGTTTTGTCTGTTTGAACTCAGCGTTTTCTAGACATTTCTAGACATTTTACGGTCCATCTGTTCAGACCATGGATGCCCAACTCAAGGCGCTGCCAACACTTCCTGTCCGAGCTCGGACCGTTTCCGGCTGCGTGAACTCCGCGAATCTCAACATTTCTCAACATTTTACGGGCCATCTGTTCAGGCCTTGGATACCGAGCCTGGCGTGCGGCAAGGGCGGTGGACCCCGGCGGGTTCACCGCGATCGTGCTCAACGTTTCGAGAAGGCGGTTTGGAGGGCCGGCAAGAGTGGAACCCCAATCGCCCGGTGAGCGAAATGGCCGCTGATCCCCAGGTTCAGCTTTGGATTCGACGTCTGCGCTTGTTCGGCCCCTCAGAATTGCACTGAATCTCCGCGTCGTTTGGCGACTCATTTCCCGATGCAGAACCGCTGAAAGATGCGGTCGAGGATGTCGTCGGTCACGACCGCGCCGACGACCTTGCCCAGCTCGTCGAGAGCCAGCCTCAGATCGAGTGCGACCAGTTCTTCTCCGCCGCCGTCGCGGAGGGTCTGGGATGCCGAGCCCAGCGCGACCTTGGCGCCCACGAGGCTGTCCCGGCACCGCGCGCCTGTGCTGGCGGGCAAATCGGCTTCGGCATTGCTGTCGCGCACCAGGCGGGCAATGCCGGCGCGGAGCTCGACGAGCCCCTCGCCGGTCGCCGCGCTGGTGAGAATCGCCGCCGCGGCTCGGCTCGGGTCGGGCCGGCCAAGGTCGCACTTGGTCCAGACCGACAGCGCCGGCGTGTCGAGGTGCGGGAGCTCGCCGCGGGCAGTCAGCGTGTCGGGCGAGGTGCAGACAAGCAAGAGGTCGGCCTGGCCGGCCTGGTCGGCCCGGTGCGTCTGGGCCTGGGTCTCGATCGGGTCTCGAGGCAGATCGAGGCCGGCTGTGTCAATGAGCTCGACGATCATTCCACCCACGTCGCAAGCCGCGGTGAGATAATCGCGGGTCGTCCCGGCGCGGGGCGAGACAATCGCCCGGTCGTGCCCCAAGAGCGCGTTGAACAGCCGGCTCTTGCCCGCGTTGGGCGGACCAGACACCACCACCCGGGGGTTCCCCGCCGGCCGGTCGCGCCGGGTGAGGCGATCAGTCAGTGCAGACAGCGTCTCAGCCGATGATTGAAGCTCGTCGGCCAGCGCCGCGCGGCCAAGCGGATCAACGTCGGACTCGTCGGCGAAATCGAGATTTGCCTCGAGATGAGCCACCAGGTCGAGCAGGCGGTCACGCAGGTCGTGGATTGGCCGGGACAGCCCGCCCGCCAGTTGCCGCAGAGCGGCGTCGAGCTGGGTCGAGTTGCGGGCGTCAATCACGCCCAGGACCGCTTCGGCACGGGTCAGGTCGATCCGACCGGAGAGAAACGCGCGCAGGGTGAACTCGCCCGACCGGGCGTGCCGGGCCCCGCGGTTCAGACAGCCGGCCAGTACCTGCGTCAATAACGGAAGCGCGCCCACCGTATGGATCTCGGCAACGTCCTGGCCGGTGTAAGTCCGCGGGCCCGGCCAGAGTGCGACGATCGCCGGCAAGAGCGGCCGCAAACCCTCAACCGCAAGCGCGCCGCGACGGACCTCGGGGCGGCGGGGCGGCGATGAGTCCCGCTCAGACCGAAAGCCGTCCAGGGCGATCCGCCAGGCATTCCGCCCCGAGATCCGGACAAGCCCGCGAACTCCGGGTCCCGGCGGGCTGGCCACCGCAGCAATCGTGTCCTCGGGGTCCAGATCGGCCAGCACGGGTTAGAAGCTCCAGCCGGTGCGGTGCGAGAGCGATTTGTATGGGCCGCCTCAGTTCGGCCCCGGGGCTTCATCGGGGGGATCGAGGTGTTCCGAGCCGATCCGTTGATAAAGTTCGCGGAGTGCCGCGGAGGCCTCCCATGCGAGCTGATACCATTCCCGATTCTGAAGGCATGAGGGGTGGGACAGGATCGCGCGCTCGACTTATTCCGCGAGCAGGCTGGTTCTGTCCAGGAGTTCATGACAGCCAAAGGTTCCCGGTCGGAAATCGTCGAGGGCGGATGAAGCAGTTTGAGATTCGTACTTTTGGAGACTCTGTTGCCGCTGGTTCTCGAGGTCCCGCGACGACTCTGTATGAAGGCTCACGATTGGTCCTCCAGTGCGGCCTTATTTCCTCCCGGGCCGCGCCCGGGGCTTGCCCCGGTCGCGATCGCGGCGATCGTCGGAGTCGGGCTTGCCCTCTTTCGCCTTGCCGTCCCGCTGCTCGATCACCTTGCGATAGGTCGGGTCCTTGCGGGCCTCGTCGAGGATCTTTTCCATGAACTGACTGAAGGCGCCCGGAGGCTTCTTGGACGGCGCCGGACCGCTGCCGCCGGGGCCTCCCTTGCCGCGTAGGCCCGCGCCTCCGCCCTTGCTCATGTCGATCTCATCGTCGGTCTTCTTCTCGGCGGCCGCGTGAGTGATCTTGGGCAAGAGCAGGCGCTCGCCGATCGACCACAGGCTGCTGGT
Organism: Planctomycetaceae bacterium; assembly: GCA_019237095.1. Classification (GTDB taxonomy): domain Bacteria; phylum Planctomycetota; class Planctomycetia; order Isosphaerales; family Isosphaeraceae; genus Aquisphaera. The sequence continues at coordinate 3,217 of JAFAHT010000165.1, read as the reverse complement.
GATGAAGTAGATGCCCAGGCCGGAGGGGACCTTGTAGAACATGAATGCCATGAACACCATCATGTACTTCATGGTCTTCTGCTGCATTTCCGCCTCAGGGGTGGTCGGCGGCGGAGCGAAGAGCTTGGTCTGAAAGAGCATGAGCCCGACGACCACGATGGGCAGCAGATTGAACCAGTGGCCCAAGAACATGACCAAGAACATGATCTCGACCGGAAACCGGAAGAGCATGTCCGGGGCTGCGAGATCGTTGATCCAGAGGAACGACGCGTGCCGGAGAGCCACGCTGGTGTTCAGCGCCTGCCAGAGCCCCACGAAGATCGGCAACTGGATCAGGGCCGGAAGGCAGCCGCTGACCGGATTGACGCCGTGCTTCTTGTACAGCGCGAAGGTCTCCTTGGTCTGCTTCTCCTTGTCGTCCTTGTATTTCTCTTGAATCTGCTTGAGGTAAGGCTGAAGCTCCTGGGACCGCTGGGCCATGAGGGCCTGCTTGCGGCCGAGCGGAAACATCATGAGCTTGACCAGAAGGGTCAGCAGGATGATCGCGACTCCCCAGTTGCCGCGGTCGTAGCCGAAGAGAGCGGCAATTCGTCGGGTAACCTGGTACGTGAACGACAAGGTCGGCGTGATCGCGTACCGGGCGATATAAGAAGCCCCGGGGATATAACTGCTCTTCCGGTAGGAAGCCAGGGCCGAGGCGCCATAAGGGCTCAGCGCCTCTTCGGTCTTGGGCCCGGCAAAGACGCGATAGGTGTGCACCTGAGGCAGGTTGGGGCCCACCTTGATCGCCTTGGAAGACATCCGCACGCCCACATCGGCCTTCTGGAAGGCCTTGGGGTCCTCGTGCAGGGGGATTGCGATCGTCTCCCGGTCGAGGCGATCGTCGTCGCCGGTGGGCGCGGGGCAGGGTGCCATCAACGTCGCGAAATACTGGTTCTCGACCCCCGTGAACCGCAGCGGCAAGGTCGTGCTCTCGATTGGCTTGTCACGAGCCTTGGCGACGTCATAGGCGGTATGTGTGTCGACCTTGATCTTGCCCTGATTGTAAGTTCCAAAGAAGACCTCGCGGAAAGTCCCGGTGTACCATTCTCCTTCGATCGGGATGCCGTGCGGGCCGAGCATGTTGTACGAGAAGGTTCGATCTCGGTCGGGGCTCTCGAATCGCAGCTCGAGCTCGAGTCCGTCCATTGTCTGCCAGAGTCGGAAAGTCTTGGTCACGACCACGCCGTTGCTGGCAGTCGTCCGGAAGCTGACTTGCTGGCCCTCGATCGCCTTGCCGGAGATGGGATCCTCTCCGGTAAGAGGCAAGACAATTCGTCCCTTGTCATCGCGCACAACCTCCCAGAGGACCGAGTCAAGCAAGTCTTCGGAGGGGGGGATGAGGTTCGGCTGGTCGCCGCCTGGGTCCTGCTCTGGGTTCCCGGCCCGGGGGCCGGCGCCGGCACTCGCGACCGGGTCGACGCTCATGGTCAAGGAAAGCGATGGCCGCGCGACCGGGTCGCGGCGAATGATTTGCAGCGGCAGATGGGGGTTGATGCGTCCCTCGAACTCGGCATCGTAGCGCGACGAGAGGACGGACTCGACCCCGGCCCCATTCTGCTCGAGCTGCACCTCCATCCGGTAGCCGCCGGGCGTCTTATCGCTGGCGGAGCCCAGGACCAGCTCCCTGGAATCCACAGGGGCGGCACTGGCTAACCTGGGCTTCTCGCCAGAAGGCTTAACCGCCTTTTCGTCGGTCTTGGGCGCGGCCTGTCCCGGAGCCGCCACGCTCTTGGCCGCCGCCTCTGCCTGACCCACCGGCGGCTTGAGCTCGGCATTACCTTCCCCGGGCTTCTTGCCGGCCTTGAGCGGGTCTGCGGCGGCCTGAGCCGGGGCGGGGGCCTTCTTGGCCGGCGGCGGCCACAGACCGAGCGACCGGAACAGGTTGGGGGCGATCATCACCCAGACGAAGATCAGGAGGACGCAGAGGACGATTCGTTTCTCATTGCTCATGGGAATGCAGACCCTGGGACCGCAGGCGATTGCTGCTGGGGCGCTTGATCGGACACACTCTCGCCTGGATGCGGCGGTCCGGTGCACTCCCTCAGCGATCCTCTGAACCGGCCATCGCCGTGTGGCTGGTCACCCGCGATCAACGGACAGGATGCCGGAAAGACATCGCACCGACCGGAAGTTCGGGCGGGCGAGGACGCGGCGACTGGGACGACCCGCCCTCGCGGTTGGATGCACGTACTAACGTCCTTGTCGCAGCCGATCACCCAGGAACGGCTCGAGATCGGGAATGGCGTAAATCTTCTGGATGGTTTTCTCGAAGTCATAACTCAGGCGACGGAAAGTGATTCGGGGAGAGGCTGTGGCTTTCGCCTCACTCCCCGCGTCTTTGCTCAGGCCGTCGTCGAGAATCAGGTAGCATGCCCGATTGTCGCCGTCGCGCGGCTGACCCACCGATCCCACGTTCACCATCAACTTTCCTTCGCCCAAGGTGTACTCGTTGTCGATTTCCTCGGGCGCGAAGAACTGGAAGTTCTCGGTGAAGATCCCGGGCACGTGGGTATGCCCCTGGAAACAGTAGCGCTCAACAAGCTGGAACAGGCGCTCCATCTTGCGATGGTTGTAAATATCTTCCGGGAAAATATACTCGCTCAGGGGGTTCCGCGGCGAGCCATGTACGAAGAGGAAAGGCCCCATCCTGTAGGAACGCGGCAGATCGCCGAGAAACTCCCAACGCCGCTCGTTGTTGGGTCGGTCCGTGGGGTTCTCGAGCTGGCTGCGGGTCCAGAAGATGGCTCGCTCGGCGCCGATGTTGAACCCGTCCGGATCGAACATCGCGCCCTGATCATGGTTACCCAGCAAGGTTGTCTTGCAGGTGTCCATGACTCGGTCGATGCACTCGCGGGGGTTCGGGCCGTAGCCGATGATATCGCCCAGGCAAAAGATTTCTGAGATGTCCTGACCCTGGATATCGCTGAGCACCACCTCCAGGGCTTCCAGGTTCCCATGTATATCACTGATCAGAGCTCGCCGCACTGAGGAGAATCCTCCGACCGATCAGGCCCGGATGAGACGGGTTGCCGACGGTCCACTGATTGACGCGCGGACACAATCCGGACTGGAGACTCAATGGTCATCGCGCGGAATTATATACTAAAGCATAGGGCGAAGGTAGTGAAGGGGTCAAGTCCACGAATCCATGGTCCCCTGATGCACCGACGGCGCG
>JAFAHT010000161.1 GCA_019237095.1 Planctomycetaceae bacterium | reverse complement strand
GCGCCACGACGCCCTTCGGATCAAGCCTGAGCGGTCTGAAGTACATCCGGCGGGCGACGTTTGGCGGTAACGCCGATGCCGTCGCGCTGGATGTCGACGGGCCGATCGGCCGGCTCACCTTCAAGCGTGGGCTGGGCGATCCGACAGCAGTAACGAACGCCACGGCGACCGTTACTCCAACGCCGACGCCTACACCGACACCGACACCGACGATGACCGTTTATCTTCCGGCCACCAGCTACGGAGTCCCGCTCGGGTCCGAAGGCTATCCGGCCCACGGGCTGCTGGGCGGCGTGATCACGGCCAGGAATATCAAGTCGCTCAAGGTTGGGCCAGCCAACTACACCACCTTGACGGCGCAGAATCCCAATTTTGTCATTACCGGGTCGACAGGCACGGCAACCAGTTACATGGTCAACCCCGGTACAGCATTGACCAACGCCGCCATCACGACCCAGGGTTCCATCGATCATGTAACCGTCACCGGGAACCAGCTCAACAGCGAGATCAAGACCGGCTTCGACTATCAATCGTACCTTGCCGGGCTCCAAGGGACCCGCGAAGCGAGCAGGATCGCGAGCCTTCGCCAGCGCGGCGACCTCGTCAGCAGCGTGGATTCTGCAACCTTCCGCCCTGCTCTGAATACCACCACGGGCAAGTATGTGTACAGCTACAGCACCGGTACCGCGGGGAATGGCTCGATCACCGGCACCAGCACCGCCGCTCTGGGACATGGCATTGACGCGGCATCCTATTCCAAGGTGACTATCGCCGGGTCGGCCTACAACACCGGCGGCAGAACGGCACTTGGGAATTATGGGGCCGGTTTCTTCGCCCGGCGGATCAAGGGCAAACTGCCCAAGTCGAATGGCTGATTGATCGGCGGCAGCAGGAACTTCGGCCTTGTTCCGGTTCCCGCTGGAGCCGCCACGGGTCAGGAGGAATCCTCCTGACCCGTGGCGGCTCTGTCCGCTTGGGCCAGGTCGACGCCGGCCCAGGTGAGATCCAAGCGCAATCCGTCACCACCGCCACAGAACGGTTCCCCAGTTCAACCCGGAGCCAAAGCCTGAGATCAGCAGGCGGTCGCCGCGATGGATGTGACCTTCGGCATGAACCTCGTCGAGCGCGATCGGGACCGAGCCGGCCGAAGTGTTGCCGTAGCGCTCGAGGTTCTTGTAGACCGAGTCGCGGTGAAAGCCCAGCACGTCGCTGGATGCATGAATGATCCGGACGTTGGCCTGGTGGGGTATGAACCAGCGGACGTCGCGGACCTTGCAGCCGGCGTGGTTAAGCACGGCAAGCGTGGAGTCAGCCAGGATGCGGACGGCCCACTTGAAGATGGCCCTGCCATCCATGGTCAGATAGTGCAAACCCTGTTCGACGGTCTCGGCGGTGGGAGGAATGCGGCTTCCCCCCGCCGGCCTGCTCAGCAAGTCGCCTCCTGACCCGTCGGAGCCGAGCTGGTAGGCGATCAGGCCCTGTTCCACACTGCCGGGCCCAAGCAAAACCGCGCCGGCGCCGTCGCCGAAGAGGGGGTAACTCTTCTCGTCGGCGGGATTGATCACGCGGCTGTTGCAATCGCCGCCTATGATCAGAGCGCGTTGGCTGTTGCCCGTGGCCACGAATTGAGAACCGACCACCAGCGCGAAGACGAAGCCGGCACAGGCGGCCTGGATGTCGAACGCCGGGCAATTCAGCTTGAGCCGATCCTGCACCAGATTGGCCGTGGAGGGAAACGCCATGTCCGGAGTGAAGGTGGCCAACACCAGAAGGTCGACATCGGCAGGATCGCAGTCGGCGGTATTCAGGCATCGAATCGCCGCCTGGGTGCAGAGGTCGCTGGTTGCCTGGTGCGGCAAGGCGAAGCGCCGCTCGTGAATCCCGGTCCGGTTGACGATCCACTCAGGATCGAAACCCAGGGAATCTTGCAGGTCAAGATTGCTGACCACGTTGTCGGGGACATAGCTCCCCGATCCAAGAACCTGCACGCCGGTGAGCGTGTGCGTCCGCGGGGCAATATGGACTTGGCCATTGTTCATGGGCAATATGCGACGGTCAGCCATCGCGAATGGAGTGGAGTGACCCTGAGTCTCCGAACGGTTCGGACATTCCGCCGTTGGTTCCCTCGCACTCGGGACGCTGGCGGGTTTGACGGCGATTCGCCAGGAAACAGAGGATGTTGCCGGCAACGGGACGCCCTCGGGCGACACTCCCGACCCCGCAATAGAAGCTTCACAAACGACAGCAGAGAAGTAGGTTGTTTCAGGAAGGGCCTGACTATAATGTGTTATCGGTATGAAGACCATAGCAAAGCGGTCATGATTCTTGGGCTCTTGGGGTGGTCACGTTCGCGATCACCATGCGGCGGGTGCAGCCCGAAGGGTTCCTGGTAGCCAGCCTGCGAGAGGGCCGTTGAGGTCATCACGCGTGTCGGAACACTTGATCCGCCTGCGCAAGGGCTGGGAATCGATCGATCTCGATTCCCTGGACCCTCGCCCTGAACGAATCACCCTGCCGCTGCCGGCGGGGTGGCGATCAGCCCGGCGGCTGCGCCTGACTCGCCGGTTCGGATGTCCCCCCCTGAACCCTGACATCGAATCACTCTGGCTGCGGCTGGAATCCGTCACGGGTCTCGCTTCTCTGCGGCTCAACGGCCGCGACATACCCCTTGGGCCATACGCGCACGGCACAATAGACATTCGTCTGGCGGAGCTTCGTCCTCGAAACGAGCTTGCTCTGGAGCTGTCTGCCGCCGCCGGCGATCCAGCCGGCGACAGCACTGCCTGGGGAGAAATCGCACTCCTGATCCGGTCGGAACCCGGCTGAGCAACCCAACTCTTGGCTTGAGAGCGCACAAGAGTTACGATGATATTACCCCGGCAAGGAAGTAGGTCAGGCATTCCAGCCTGACAAGGCTCAGAGTCAGGCTGGAATGCCTGACTACAATACGTTTCTTTCGTGCCGCGGTAAGCCGAGGATAACTTCGCGGCTCTGCACCAGGATTTCATTTCGGGACGTCACGGCGCATGTTCGAAATTGAACGCGATCAGATCCGCAAGACTTATCAGCTTTGCCGCATTGGTTTCTTTCTCCTGACCATTTCCCTCGTTCCTGCATGCATTCTCTCATTGCTGGGCATGGTCGGGTTGCTGGGCAATCATCAGCTCTTCAACCAGGTCGTCGATTCGCCCTGGACCCAGTGGGTTTCTACCGTGAGCGTCTGGGGCAGCCTGGTGGGTGCAATGATGCTCTGGGGTCGCTGGGACCACAAGAGCTGGCAACGTCGGACCGGTTTGTTGCTGGTCATGTGCATGGTCGATCTGGTCGTCTGGTTCATGGATCGGGGAGAGAACCAGGCGCCCGGCCAGCCCGACTGGTTCCGCTCCAACCTCGGCCAGGCCCTGGGCTGGGCGGAATTCGCACTGATGTCCAGCCTTTCCGGCGATTACCTGGTTCACCTCGGGCTCACCCAGGCGGAGGATTCCGCGAGGTCGACCCGGTCGCTTGCCGCGACCGGCGCGGTCGTCTGGCTGCTCATGTTTTGCGAGTTGACCCACTGGGACGGCGGTTGGCCACTGAGACGGCGGAACCTGAACATGCACGGCTGGCTGCTATTTCTTGGTTCGGAACTGATCTGGACGATCACGCTGATCCAGGTCACCGCCCTGGTCATCGCAGCCTTGCGCCAATCCAACCGAACGCTCACCGAGATGGAAAACGAAGACCATGACCACGAGCTACTTCGTTTTCCAGCCGAGTCTCCCCGGCAAGATGTTCTCTTTACGGCTCAATCACAGAGCCTTGGCCGGGAATTGTGAGCCAACCCGGCCACGGCATCAACGATCGACTTCCGCAACGACGGGAAGCTGACTACCGGCGGTTAGCAGCTCACGCAGCGACTTGGGGAGCGGGAAGTGAACGTTTTCTTCCCGAACGAAGGCTTCCTCAATCGTCGCCCCGTGGTTGCTTACGAGGTAATCGATGCACTCCTGAACAACATCCTCGGGAGCTGAGGCACCAGCGGTGATCAGGACTCTTTCCACCTGCTCAAACCAGCTTTTCTCGATCTCAGAGACTCCGTCGACCAGGTGCGCGGGAATGCCCATCGATGCGGCGATCTCGGCCAGCCTTCGACTGTTGGAGCTATTCTGGCTGCCGAGCACCAGAACCAGGTCCGCTCGCGCTGCCAGCTCACGAACGGCCTCCTGGCGGTTCTGCGTCGCGTAGCAGATATCGTCCTTGGGGGGGTTGGCAATATGGGGAAACTTCGCGTGCAAGGCCGCAATCACGATGTTGGCATCATCCACACTCAACGTGGTCTGGGTTAGATAGGCGACTTTTTGAGGGTCTGTCACGCTCAACCGCTGGACGTCCTCGGCGGTCTCGACGAGGACCATCTGCTCGGGTGCTTCTCCCATGGTGCCGATGACCTCGTCGTGGCCCTCGTGGCCGATGAGGATGATCGTGTAGCCTTCGCGCGCGTACTTGATCGCTTCCAGGTGAACCTTGGTCACGAGCGGGCAGGTGGCGTCGATGGCGAGCAGCCGACGGCTGCGGGCCTGTTCCCGAATCTGCGGGGAGACGCCGTGGGCGCTGTAGAGCAAGGGCGATCGTTCGGGAACCTCGTCGAGCGACTCGACGAATACGGTGCCCCGCCCCTTGAACCGATCAACCACGTACTTGTTGTGCACAATCTCGTGGTAGACGTAAACGGGCGGTCCAAAAAAATCGAGTGCGCGCTCAAGGCATTCAATCGCCATATTGACCCCGGCACAGAATCCGCGGGGGTTGGCCAGGATGATCTTCATGACGCGTCAAGTTCCTCCATTCGTCGGGTAAAACGAACTTATCCTAGGCGCTGGTTCGTCCCAGGGGAAGGCGTGATTGCCGGGGTTTCAGGGCCGTTTCATTTTCGGAGCGGGAGCAAAGGTCCGATCTTCGAGCCCTTCCAAGCTTGGGTGGAACCAGTGGCTCAGGCGGCGTAACCGACTTTCTTGATCGTGCTGATAGCTCTACATAGTGAACGTCTCCTGTTGTGAGAACCGGTCCGCGATAGAATGAAAAGGTCATCGGACCCCATACACTTCAGGAGTGCCAATCATGCCCTTGACCGTCGAAGCCACCTATGAGAACGGTACGCTCAAACTTTCTCAGCCGCTGCCGTTGAAGGAACACGAGAAGGTGCAGGTCACCGTGCACATCGGTCCTACCTGGGCCGAGCGAACCGCTGGCATGATGGGCTGGACGGGCAGCACAGACGTAGCCGATGACTTCGCGATGTCCCCCGAACTCGACTATCCAATCCCTGAGGAAGAACCATGACCTTTGCCGACCTGGTCCGGGGAGCGTCATTCTTCGTGGATGCCAACATCTTTGTTTTCCATTTCCAGCCTCACGCCCTCTTCGGGTTGTCCTGCATGCACTTGCTAAGACGCGTCGAACTGCAGGAACTCTCGGGGTACACCTCGACGCTGGTGCTCGGCGAGGTCGCC
>JAFAHT010000155.1 GCA_019237095.1 Planctomycetaceae bacterium | reverse complement strand
CCTTTTCACTCTCGAATCGAGTTCACACCCGAAGGCAAAGCCCCTGACGAAGAACCGCAGACAACCCCGTCTATGCCACGAGGATTGTGCGGATCAACGGCAAGGGCTTCTTGCTCGATCATCACCTTGCCACACGCCCGCTGAACCAGTCTCCGCTTGCATCAAACTCCTGATTCCTACGACGCCACAGCCTGGATGGCCTGCAAGGCGAAGGCATCAAGAGCGCCGTTGATCACGGGGCTGAAGTTGGTATACGAGACACCACCCATGAACACGCCCGCCGCCGCGGCGTCGGCATAGGTCGTATCCGGAGGCAGGATCCCGCTGAGTTCGAAGTCCAATGAGTTATTTCCCGTGAGCACAGAGCCGATCGAGTCGGTATGGTCCTGGTACAGGCTGGTCGCGGTCACTGGCTCTGATCCGAAATAGATGTCGAAATTGTCGCCGACAAAAAAGTTTCTATCTTCGAGATGGGCATGCCAGGTCCAGGACCCATCGGGCTTGAAGATCACCGTCGCGTGGCAGTGCACATTGCCGGTGCTGCCGCTGGCGTCAGTGACGAGGCTATAGGTGGCGTCGAATTCCGTTCCGTACATGGAGAAGACGTTGGCGGTGAAGGCGACAGAACTATTGGCGGTGGCGTCTGGGTAGATGGTCTGGACTCCCACGGTCAGAGGCAGACCCTGACCGACCGCGGCGGAATCCGATGCGGTGACGTGGAGCGTGACGTGCTCCGTCTGGCCGGGCTGAAGCGACACGGTTAGCGGGGCCATCGACAGGCCGTCAGGGAGCTGTTGGGCGCTCAGGACCACGGTGTTGGGCCTGCCCTCGAAGTTCACCAGAGTCAAACCGATGTCCCTGCCCTCACTCTGGGCCGTATTCACCGTCACGTTGTCGGGATTGACGAGCACCGGCGCATCCGCCCCCAGCAGAGTCACATTGGCCGTGACCGGGACCGTCACACTCCAGGAGTCGCCGTAGACGATCACGCTCAGCGACATCGGGCCGATGATTTGCGCGGCGCCGATTTGCACTGTCACGACCAGCGTCTCGCCCGCCTTGGCCTGGATCGGTGTCCCCGGCGTCGTCTGGTCGGGCACCAGCCCTGGCGTGAGCACATGAGTGACAGGATTGTACCCGTACTCGCCGGACCACTTGAGAGTCTGCAACTGGGTCACGCCGACGCCGCCGCTGCTCTGGAGGTTGAGCGGCACGGTGGCGATGACCGTTGTATCGTCCGGGACCACGATGGAGAACGTGAGCGTTTTCTGCTGTCCTACGGCCAGTTCGCCAAAGTCGAGGATGCCCGGAGTCGCCTGGGGAGGCTGGAAAGTCGGGAGGAACACTGGCAAAGCGCCGCCCAATGTAAGCGCGTGAGCGCCGGTAAGGGGGGTCAGGAGCTTTGGATTCGCCAGGTTGTTGAGGTTGATCGTTGACCCATTTGAGCCCTGCGGAGTGTGCAAGGACAAGGGTCCAAGCGGATGGGGCTTTGTCCCGGCATCCTGAGGATGGACGACCGTTGGCTGGCTAAATTGCAGGTTCGAGACCGGGACGAGGTGCGTCGCATTGGGGTTCTGAGTGAAGACATGGGCGGCTGTGACCGACGGAATCGCGGTCAACAACGCCCTCTGCTCCAGCCCCTCGAGCTCCCAGCCAATCTGCGCGCTGCGACGTGCGCGAGCACCGCGCCGCGAGGACTGCGAACGCTCTTCCAATTCTGGTATCTGCAAGCGAAACATTGAAGTACTCCTTGGATCGAATACAAGAAATCAAGCGGATCTCCCCTGTCACGACTGTCTTCCAGATCGTGTCTGACACCACTCTTGTATGGCCGTGGCTCTGGGAGCCACGGCCGGGTTGGTTCACGATCATGCGATTCGGCGGTTATTCGATCGTCCCCCCACCGAGAGACACGAAGCTTACCCCGTTGTGCAGGAGGCCCTTGTGTCCCAGGCCCACGGCGTACGCCAGGTCGCCAGCCAGGCCGACGTCCACGGCCGGCGCGCTGACTTCCGTCACGTAACCGCCCAGGCTGACCCAGCCGAGCCCGTGATTGGACCAGAGGCCGTCGTTGAGACCGATCGCGAAGACCTCCGCTTTGCCGGTGGCGTCGAGGCTGGCGCTGATCTGCTTGGCGTAGCCGCCAAGGGAAACCCACACGCCGCCGCTGTTCTCATAGACGGCGTTGTCGGAGCCGATGGCATAGACGGTGTTGTCCATCGTCGCGCTGATCTGCTTGGCGTAGCCGCCCAGGCCGACCCAGGCGCCCACGTCGTTGACGAAGACGGCGTCGTTCCCGCCGATGGCGAAGACCTCCGGGTTGCCGATGGCGTCGGCACCGGCGCTGATTTGCTTGGCGTAGCCGCCCAGGCTGACCCAGGGGCCCCCATGGTTGACCCACACCGCGTCATCGAGGCCGATGGCATAGACTGAGTTGTGGACCGTCGCGCTGATCTCTTTGGCGTAGCCGCCCAGGCTGACCCAGGGGTTGGACCCGTCCTTGACCCAGACAGCGTTGTCGGCACCGATAGCATAGACCTCTGGGCTGCCGGTGGCGTCGAGGCCGGCGCTGACCTGCTTGGCATAGCCCCCCAAATTGGTGAAGCTGCCGCCCGCGAAGCTGACTTCAACGGAGTCATTCGGGGCGATGGCGTAGACCGCATTATGCTTCAGGAAAAAGGGGCCTAGCCAACTGACCGCGCTGATGTCTCTCGCGGTGGGCGCCCAGGTATTGGTGTTGTTGGAAGCAGAGCCGGAGGAGGTCTGAATATAGCCACCGAGGGAGGTGAAGCTCGTCCCCGCGTGGAGTAAGCCCCCGTGCCCCTTGCCGACGGCGTACGCCAGGTCGGCGGGCAGGCTGACACCGAAACTCGAGATGGTCGGCCCGCTGACCTCCGTCACGTAACCGCCCAGGCTGACCCAGCCGAGACCGTGGTTGGACCAGAGGCCGTCGTTGAGCCCGATGGCCAAGACGAACGGGCCGAAGGTGCCGTCGATGCCCGCGCTGATCTGCTTGGCGTAGCCGCCCAGGGAGACCCACCCGCTGCCACTGCCGCTGCCGGAGTCCTTGTACACGGCGTTGTCGGCGCCGATGGCATAGACGGTGCTGTCGATCGTCGCGGCGATCTGCTTGGCGTAGCCGCCCCAGTTGGCGAAGCCGCCGGGCCCGCCGGACCCGTTGCCGGCGTAAACATGGTTGTCGAATCCGATGGCGTAGACTTCCGGGTTGCCGCCGTCGGCGCCGGCGCTGATCTGCCTGGCTTTCAGGCCCGTGTTGAACCAGCCGAGCCCGGGGGACCCGTGGCTCAGGTAGATGTTGTCGTCCGTGCCGATGGCATAGATGGTGTTCTCGACGGTCGCGCTGATCTCTTTGGCGTAGCCGCCCAGGCTGACCCAGGGGCTGGACCCGTCCTTGACCCAGACGGCGTTGTCGACGCCGATAGCGTAGACCTCCGGCTTGTTGAAGACGTCGAGGCCGGCGCTGACCTGCTTGGCGTAGCCGCCCAGGTTGGTGAAGCTGCCGCCGTCGACGCTGACCTCGACATTGTCTTTCGCTCCGATGGCGTAGAGCGCGTGGTGCGTCACGAGCCCGGCCGTCCAGGCGACTGCACTGGTCGCCGTTAAGAGCGCGCGGCCCTCCAGCGATTCCATCTCCGTCACCAGTGAACGCGAGCGGCTGGTTCGCTGAGTTCGCCCTTGTCGCCGCGGTCTCCGGCCCAGTCGATGCAAAAACCAAGCACGTAGCATGAGATGCTCCTGTTCAAGAAGGCGCGCCAGACCGCAGTGCGATCGGCGCGCGTCGCCCTGAGGAAGCCCAGCCCAAGACACTTTGCCCCGGGTCTGGCTCCAGATCTTGCCGATGCCTGACCCCGCTCAACTCGTCCTCTCGATGCGTGGTCACAAGCCTTATTTCGCCCCGAACATAGACCGAACACGGCGCGGGGAAAAATGAGGAAAAATCAGGGCATCGCCGGTACAATCAAGCAGGGGCAAGAACCATCTCGGTGACTCCGTTCGAAACCAGCGGTCTGAGAGGAAAACCGGTCATGGGGGCCGATCGCACCGATCGCCTTTCCTTCACCGTGGGGGGCGAGGAGCCTTCGTTCGCGGAGTTCATTCGGCGTGTCCGTGCCGGCGATGAGCGGGCGGCCGCGGAGCTCGTCGAGCGCTACGAGCCGGCAATCCGCCGCGCCGTGCGGGTCCGGCTCCGCGACCCGCGGCTCCGCCGCCTGATCGAATCGGTGGATATCTGCCAGTCCGTGCTCGCCACCTTCTTCGTCCGCGCTGCCCTCGGCCAGTACGACCTGGAAAATCCCGACCAGCTCCTCAAACTGCTCGCCACCATCGCGCGGAATAAACTGGCCGGGCAGGCGAACCGGGAGCATGCCGACTGCCGAGACCAGAGGCGAATCAATCCGGACGCGGTGATCGAGGAGTGTCTCGCCCCCGGGAGCAGCCCCAGCCATCAAGTGTCCAACCGCGAGATCGTCCAGGAGGCGCGAAGGCGGATGACGCCGAAAGAGCGCGCGATACTGGCGCGGCGCGAGCAGGGTTTGGAATGGGCCGAGATCGCCGCGGAGATGGGCGGCAGCCCGGACGCCCTGAGAATCCGTTTCAGCCGGGCGGTGGCGCGAATCACTCGAGAACTCGGCCTGGATGAAGGCCTCGATGAGTAACCCATGGCCAGCGAATCCCCTGCGAGCAGGTCCCCCCCGGCTGGACCGTGGGCCGGCGGGTGGAGACGTGTCGCAGCTCCAGGGCGACCAGCGCCGCCGCTGGGCACAAGGCGAACGCGTCCTCGTGGAGGACTATTTGAATGAGTTCGCCGACCTGCTCGGAGATCCGGAGGTCCTTCTCGACCTGATCTACCACGAGGTCATCGTGCGCGAGGAGTTCGGCGATGCCCCCGGGCTCGAGGAGTATCTGGGTCGGTTCCCGCAATTCGCCCGGCAGCTCGGCGACCAGTTCGAGATCCACGCGGCACTCAACGGCACACAGTGGCTCGACAAGGGCGGAGCGACCGGACTCGACCCCGTCGCCACTCTTGCCAATGCCGGCCGGGCAGCTTCGGACGCATGGGCGTCGATCCCCGGCTACGAGCTGATCCGCGAGTTAGGCCGCGGTGGAATGGGGGTGGTCTATCTCGCCTGGCAAACCGGCCTGAACCGTCTGACGGCCTTGAAGATGATCTTGGCGGGTGATTTCACTCGGACGCGGGATCGCGTCCGCTTCCGCAACGAGGCAGAGGCCGTGGCGCGGCTGGAGCACCCCAACCTCGTAAGGATCTACGAAATCGGCGAACATGACGGGCGTCCGTACTTCTCCATGGAGTATGTGCCCGGCGGTTCCCTGGCCCACGCTCTGCGCAGTACGCCTCTGCCTCCGGGAAAGGCGGCAGCCCTGGCACAAACACTGGCCCGCGCTGCCCATGCGGTTCATGAGCGGGCCGTGGTACACCGGGATCTGACTCCAAACAACGTGTTGCTTGGGGCGGACGGTGAGCCCAAGATCGTCGATTTTGGCCTGGCCAAGCTGGTCGTTGGAGGCGGAGACCAGACCGAGAGCGGCGACATCCTGGGCACGCCAAGCTACATGGCACCCGAACAGGCCGGTGGCCGCAGCAAGGAGGTCGGGCCTGCAGCCGACGTCTACGCGCTGGGGGCAATCCTCTACGAGATGCTCACCGGCCGCCCACCCTTCAAGGCCGAGACACCCCTCGAGACCCTTCTCCAGGTGGTCAACCATGATCCTGTCGCGCCTCGCCGCCTGCAGCCCAAGCTTCCCCGCGATCTGGAAACGGTATGCCTCAAATGTCTCGAAAAGGATCCCACCAAGCGGTATGCGACCGCCCAGGCTTTCGCGGACGATCTCGCCCGCTTCCTGGCAGGGGAACCGATCCTCGCGCGTCAGGTCGGCGCGTGGGGTCGGGTCGTCAAGTGGGCGAAGCGCCGTCCTGCTATCGCAGCGCTGCTCGTGGTCTGCGCGGTGGGTGCCCTTGCCGCCTTCGCCGCGGTTACATGGGAAGGACGGCAAGCGCGACTGGCTCAAGGACGCGCGGAAGCGGCTCAGACGGCCGAGAAGCTGGAGCGACTCGCGGCCGATGAGGCGCGGCAACGCGAAACGAAGGAACGATTGCTTTACCAGGGAGTCACGGCCCGCCTGCTTCGTGACCGCGCGCTGCGCCACTGCAATGAGGGCGATGTTGGTCGCGGCCTGCTCTGGCTGACCGAGAGCCTGCGCCTGGTCCCCGAGAACGATCCTGATCTGGGCAGGGCCATCCGTACCAACCTGGCGGGCTGGCAGACGCAACTCCACCCGCTCCAGGCACTGCTGGAGCACCAGGGTCGGGTTATGGCGGCCGCCTGGAGCCCCGACGGGCGCCTCGTCCTGACAGCCTGCACCGACAGAAACGCCCGCCTCTGGAACGCCGCTAGTGGTGAGCTCCACGGCAAGCCGCTCCGGCTGCCGCGCAGTGTCTCCCGAGCCGCGTTCAGTCCCGACGGGAAGCTGATCCTGGCCGTGGCGGGTCAGGAAGTCCGGCTCTGGACGATGGGCGCTCACGAGCCAGTACTCCGGGAGGTCGTCGACCTGGGCAGGCGGAGCGAGTTCCTCTCCCACGCATTCAGCCGGGATGGGCGTCGCCTGTGGATGGCCGTCCGCCGCGGCCAAACCGCCTGGCTTCATTGCTGGCAAGCCGACGCGCACCCCTCAGTCGGCGAGCCGGTGGAGCTCGGCCAGGGAGTTACCCAGCTCATCTTCAGTCCCGACGGCCGGTCCTTCGTGACGGCTGGCGAGACTCCCGAGGTCACCCCCCGCCTCTGGAGTAGCATCACCGGCAAGCCAGTCCGAGACCTGAAAGAGCACACCCATCGGGTGTACGCGATCGCCTTCAACCCGACCGACGGTCGCTCCTTCATCACCGGCAGTTACGACAACACCTGCCGGCTCTGGGACACCCAGACTGGAGAGCTGTTGCGGACTCCCCTCCGCCACCCCGTACCCGTTCGATCCGTGGCGTTCAGCCCCAACGGCCGGACCATCCTCACGGGATGCGGCGACGGTTTGGCCCAGTTCTGGGACGTCCTCGAGGGAACGTCGGTCGGCGCACCGATGCGTCACCCGGATGCCCTGGGTTCGGTCGAATTCAGCCCCGATGGCCGGCTCGCCCTGACCGTGAGCTGGGACCAGGTCCGGATCTGGGACGCGACAACAGGTGAACCAGTAGGAGCCCCCCTTCCCCATCAGATGGAAGTACAGGCCGCATCCTTCTCTCCCGACGGCAAAACCGTTTTGACACGCTGCAGGGACAATCATGTCCGGATCTGGCAGACAGCTACAGCTTGGTCTGCAGGGCATCGCCTTGCACACGCCGGCTGGGTGACGGCCATTGCGTTCCAGCCGCCTGCGAGAGAGTCGTTCGTTACCGGCATAGGCGCCAGCGAGGGAAAGGTCCTGTCATGGAACGTGGCGTCGCCGCGGCAACCCCGCGTCGAGCTGGACGGGATCGGCCCTGTGCTGTCAATCGCTTTCCATCCTGGTGGACGCATCATCGCGGCGGGAACTCGGAGCCGCGAGGTCTGGCTCCAGGACATTGGAACAGGCCGGCTCGAACGCAGTGGTCCGATCGAGCTCGACGACCGTGTCTGGTCCGTGGCATTCAGTCCCGACGGCAAGACGCTGCTCGCCGGAATCGAAAAGCACCGCGCCGAATTCTGGGACGTAGGCACGATGAGAAAACTCCCGCGGCCGCTCGAGCACGAGAAGGCGGTCTATGCCGTCGCCTACAGCCCGGACGGGCGAACGGTCCTGACAGGCAGCGAGGACATGACCGGCCGGATCTGGGACGCAGTGACGCATCAACCCCAAGGGACGCCTCTCAGGCACGAGGGTACGGTCTACGCCGTTGCCTTCCAACCACCAGGCGGCAAGATCGTCCTGACCGGCAGCGGTGACCGCACGGCACGGCTCTGGGAGACGGGCACGGGCCGTCCCGTCGGCGAGCCCTTACAGCATTCGGCCCGAGTTCTGGCAGTTGCGTTCAGCCCGGACGGGCGGCTCATCGCCACCGGGTGTGGTGATGGCACGGTCCACTTCTGGGACGCCGTCACGGGGCACCCGATCGGATTCCCCTTGCGGCACCATGGGCCCGTCCGTGCCGTGGCCTTTGGCCACAATCCACAAGACTCCACCGCTGACGAGCAGCGCTCGATCCTGGTCACGGCAAGTGAGGACAAGACCGCCCGGATCTGGAACGTCCCCGTCCCCTCGACCGAATCAGCGGAACGAATCCAGCTCTCGCTGCAGGTTGCCAACGGCCTGGAGCTGGACTCACAGGGAATCGCGAGATCGCTCGAGCCCGCGGCCTGGCGGCGGCTGGGCCGCGATATGCACGATCTGGTCTCGCCGCCGCGGTGACAGGGTCTCAGGCCGACTCACCTCCCCGATGGGAAGACTCGACGCACGAAAAGTCAGAGAATCGCAAAGACCCAGGGCGAAGCGGGGGCGGTCCGGGCCGTGGATGCGTGGCCTGCTTGGTGGCTATGATGACGAGGGCATCTTCTTGCAACCCTTTGCAGATAGGATAGCTCTCCATGCAGAAGACATTTGTCCTGACTTTGACCGGGCCCGACAGGATCGGTTTCGTTGAAAAAGTGACGGGGTTGCTGCTCGAACGTGGCGGCAATGTGGAGACCAGTCGGATGGCCCGCCTCGGCGGCGAGTTTGCGATCCTCATGCTGGTCTCGATGCCAGCGGAACAATTCTCCAGCCTGGAGAACGACCTGGAGATCTTGGCCGGCAGTGGCCACAAGGTAACGACAACACTGGCGGAGCAAACCTATGCCGAGGCTCACCCCGGCTGGCTCCCGTACCGGATCGAGGTCCAGGGGGCCGATCACGAGGGGATCATCCACGAAATCGCTCACTACCTCTCGGAACAGGGTATCAGTATCGAAGCCGTCGATTCTGAGTCTACGCCGGCACCCACCAGCGGCGTTCCTCTCTTCGCCATGAATGCTCGGGTCATCGTGCCGCCGAGTCTGTCCGGGAAGGGCTGGGAAGCCGGGCTCGAAGAGATCGGCGATCGGCTGAATCTGGATATCAGCGTGTCCGCTCTGCCGGGTCAATAGCTCACCCGTCGGACTCTCGGTCCACGAACCGACCCTGATCGAGACCGCCGAGGAGAAGGGTTGGGATGTCGATTATTCTATGACCGCTCTCGACTTCCTGAGCCGAACGAAAGGTGATCCTCTAGC
>JAFAHT010000057.1 GCA_019237095.1 Planctomycetaceae bacterium | reverse complement strand
AGCAGGAACGTAATCGGTTCCTGACACCTTTCCTGTCCCCCGAAAAGCTTTCGGCAAGGCGGCCCCAGAGTCATCACAGCAGCGCGAAGCCAGTCCGGTAGAGCTTTCGTGTCAGTTGGTTTGGGTTTGGACTTGAGGCAAAATGTGACCTCTGTTAAGTTGCCGCGACTCTCGAGTGGAATAGTCACGCGCGCAGGCCTTTGAGCGTTACGGTGCCCCGCCGCTACGGGATCGGGGAGGCGTGGATTGTGCGGCGATTCGAAGGCTGCCCGCACCGCTTTTCCGTTGTTTTCCGTTCGTCATCGCGTCTTCGATCGTCGAAAAGATCCCAGGCCAGACCGGCAAGGAGGCCCCTGGCATGAATCGCCGCACTGCCGTGATGCTGACGATGTTGCTGGGAGTTCCCCTCCCGCGAGCTCTCTGGGCACAGGACGCCCGGAGTCGCCGGACCTCGGGCTCCCAGTCGAGCCAAGGCAAGACCCTCCGGCCCGCCGGCGAGAAGGACGCGGGGGGCGACGCCACGGATGATCGCGACGAGCCCAGTCCCAGCGCGGACGATCTGCCGGCCGGGCTGCTCCATGAGTCCGGATTTCAGATGCGAACCTATGACATCGCACGTTACACCAAGATCGCCCAGGGCCAGCAGAATCCGCAGAAGGCGATCATCGAGTGGATCTTCCGGCGAACCGGAACGGCCGACTGGCATGGCGAGAAAATCGCAGTGCTCTGCGCCAGCAAGACTCAGGTTCGGGCTTATAATAGCCCAGAGATCCTCAAGCAGGTCGGCGAGGTCGTCGAGCGGTTCACCAACGCGACCGACGACATCCTGGCGGTGCACGTGCGGTTCTTTGTCTCCTCCGACACCCGCTGGCGGTACTCGGTCTTCTCACAACTCACACCCGTGGGCAATGGTCCCCAGGGGCAACAGATCTGGACGCTGCGCATGTCGGACGCGGCGCTTGTCATCTCGCAGATGCAGCTTCAGCAGGGGGTCCGCAAGCTGGCCGATGAGCGGGTCGAGATGGTCAACGGCCAGGTTCTGACGATCCGCACGGCCGAACCACGCACGTTCGCCGGCGGCATGCAGCGCGAGAGTGCCGCCGGTCAGGGCTACACCCCCCGCGCCGACAAGCTCGAGGAGAGCATTATCCTCAAGCTGAGCCCGCTCTTGACCTTCGAGGGCGATTCGCTGGATGCGTCGCTCGATCTGACCGTCAACACCGTGCGGATGTTTCATCGGACGAAGGTCATTGCCCCCCGCGAACAGGGTCCGCCGGAGATGTCGATCGACGTCCCCGAGGTTTCCATGACCCACCTCGACCAGACGGTCAAGAACTGGCCGCTGGGGCAGACCCTGCTGATCACTGGAGGCATCCATCCGGGGATACTAGACAAGAAGGGCGGCTGGCTGGGCACGCCGATCGGTGCTCCCACCAGCACCGAGGTTCTCGTCTTTCTCGATGCCGAGACCGTCAGCCGCGGCAGATCGCGGACGGGAAGCGCAACCGACACCCGCGCGACGAAGGCCGACCTCAAGGCGATCAAGGCCAGCGCCGATGATACTGAGGATGAGGAACCGCCGTCGCGGGCCCGCAAGACCAAGCGTTCCAGCCGCGGGCCCGATCTCGATTCCGAATCCGGCACCGACAATGGCAATGGCAAGAACTGACAACCAGGTCAAGACCGTTTCTGGGGTCAAAACACGCAGGCCGCGGCGCGGTTATTGCTTATCCACGGATCTCGCCAGTCAAGTGTAAACCGTGTATAACGGTTTGTTTGGTCCGTACGCGAGATCCCTGGTGAGGCTGCTTCACGATGCCGTCGTCCCGCCCTGACTCCTCGGTCGCCGTTGCCCCCAAAACCAGCATCATTACCAGCATCATTCCCACCATCGGCGGCCCCTATTTCGCGCTGGCGGTCTTGTTCGGCATGAATCTGCTGAACTACATCGACCGTTACTCGTTCTTCGCGGTCGGCACGCAGATCAAGCGCGATCTGACGATCGATGACAAGTGGTACGGGGTGCTCGGCGGGTCGTTCATGATCGTCTACACGATCGTGTCGCCGCTGATGGGTTGGCTGGGCGACCGGTACAACCGGCGCATGCTCCTGGCTGGAGGGGTCGGGCTCTGGAGCCTGGCGACGGTGGGAACAGCGTACTCCCACAACTTCTACGAGATGTTCTTCTGGCGAGCGCTTCTGGGAGTCGGCGAAGCGAGTTACGGGGTCATCGCTCCCGCCTTGCTGGCGGACCTTTTCGCGGTCGAGAAACGCGGCCGCGCCATGGGTATCTACTACCTGGCCCTGCCAATTGGCACGGCGCTGGGGTTCATCATCGCCGGTCGGGTCTGCTCTCACTGGGGCTGGCATCCCGTGTTCCTCGTGGTCGGCATCCCGGGGTTGCTGGCGGCCCTGGCCGGGCTGCTCATTCTCGATCCCGGCAGGGGTGCCTCCGAGGGGAGGAAATACACCGGCAAGGCCGATCGACCGAGATTCCGCGACTATGCCGAGCTGTTCAAGACGCGGACCTTCGTCTTCAACACGGCGGGGATGGCCGCGGCCACGTTCGCGACGGGTGCCTACGCCGCCTGGGGCTCGACGTTTTATCAGCGGGTTCGCGGGATGTCTCTCAAGGAAGCCAATGACTCCATCGGCATCCTGCTCGCCATCGCCGGCCTGGTCGGCATCGCCCTATCCACATTCGTCGCCGACTTTGTGCGGAAGTACACGCGGCGCGCCTATTTGCTTCTTGCCAGCGTGGTCGTGCTCGCGTCGGTTCCCCTGGGTATCGCCGGCATTCTCGATCCGGCGCGTACTTCCTCGCTCGGATTGCTGTTCACGGCATCGGTGCTGATGGCGATGGTGCTCGGGCCATCGAACACAGTCACAGCGAACGTCGTACCGGCGAATCGCCGCGCCGCGGGCTATGCCTTGTTCATCTTCCTGATTCATCTGTTCGGAGATATCAGCTCGCCAATCTTGCTGGGCTGGATCTCCGGTTTCTTCGGCTCCACGGCGGTGATGAGTTCGGCCCTGGGGCAATTGCTGCTCTCCATCGGAGCCGGTCCCACGGCCGATGAAAGTGGCCAGATGACGAACCTGACGGTGGCCATGCTCACTGTAGGTCCGGTTCTCCTGCTCGGCGGCATCCTCTTCCTGATTGGTTCCAAACACCTGCCGGCAGACATGGACCGGATCGCATCGAATAAGGACAAGGAAGCGGACGGCCCGGAATTCCTGCACTGAATCACGTCCAAATTTGTCAATGCCGCCAGCACGCCAGTACGATCTCCAGGGCGATCAGGATCACGACGATGATCTCCAGGGCCTCCATGCGATGGCCGCCGGCCTGCTGGACGAGCAAATCGTACACGTTGCCCACGGTCTCGAGCTTGCGGCGGATCGATTGCTGCCAGCCACGGAGGTGGAAACGCGTCGAAGTCAGGTCGAAAACCCGGGAAAGGTACTGGTCGCCTATCAACTTGAGCGCATTGTCGACCCGCTCGAACAGGCTGGCAGCCTCGATCTCGAGCTCGCGGACCTGCCGCACCGCGTCGCCGTGGGTCTTCCAGATCCCCGACCTCCAGCGCCGGTGGCGATCGGGGCGAATCAGCCGGTAAGCCGCCTCGAGGCGGTCGTCCAGGCGGTCGTCGATGTGCCGGAACTCGAGCAATTGAACATTGGCGAACTCGATCACCTGAAGGGTATCGGCACAGTTCGCATCGACGACAAATCCGGCCGCCCAGTCGAGCACCACGAGATCGGTGGGCGTATACGAGAGCGCCAGCCTGGTAGCCTCGCTGACCTCGTCTTGGCTAAGCGGCTCGGATTCGAGGCGGATCAGGCCCGCGATCCAATCAGCGTGGTTCTCCAGCCACCGGGAGCGCGGCTCGCCGAGCTGGAAGATGATGTACTCCTCGCTCATCGAGCTCATCGAAAAGTCATAGACCGCCGGGCGCAGCCGCTCGATCCAGGGGCCAAGAAGCTGACGTGCCGCCTCATTGAGCGGGGCCGGCTCAGCGAGCGCACCAGCCAGTTGCAAGAGCCTGGAGGGCGTCGCTAGCAAGGGGAACCGCACCGCCAGCGAGATCGCGCCGAAATCGAAGAGGGTCAGCTCGGCTTTCGGGCTGTGCACCAAGACGATCTCTCCCGGCAGGTGAAGGCCGACCGGCTCCAGCGGCACCCGGATCGGCGCGGGGCGGTAACCGATTGATTCCGGGGTACGTCTTCGACGGGGCAACTGGCCAAGCTCGCCCTGGAGCGTCTGGCGGGCCAGCTCCAGGTCGATCTCGTCGCCGATGTCCAAGGCGAAGGCCAGGTGGACGACGACCGAAAGCGGCTCGTTCAGCCAGGCCCCGTTGACCGCGGAATCATCAGGCCCAGTCTGGCCGGCGGGTTCTTGGTCGCTGTCAATAGCGCGGTCACGACCGAGGGAGGGAGTAGTCATTCATCATCACCGTTCCGGTCGTGTTTCGTCTTCGCCGAGCGACAGGGTCAGATCGATCCGTCCGGCGGTACTTGGCTCGCTGACCGCTTCTAGCTCGCTGGCACCAAAGGTGGGCGCATCGACTTCGGCACGGGTGGGGTCCGATGGTGAGCTGGCAGGGTCGGGAACCTGGTCGGACGACGACGACTCGATCGCCCGGACGAGAACCCGGGGTTCATGTTCCTGCCACCAGGCTTCCGCCTGCACCGGTGACCAGCTTCCGGCATCGGCGCACGCGGAGAGAGCGCAGGCCAGGCCCTCGGCGTTCTGGTAGCGATCTTCTGGTTTCTTTTCGAGGCAGCGGAGCACGACCTTTTCCAGGTCGCCGGGCACGTCGTCGCGCAGCCGGGAAGGGGGAACGACGGGATCGCGAGCATGGGCCACCATCACGGCCATCGAGTCTTTGCCAAGGAAGGGAGGCCGACCGGTGAGCAGGAAATAGGCGATCGCTCCCATCGCGTAAATATCGGTGCGGCGGTCCGCCGCATGCGTTCTCATGATCTGTTCGGGGGCCATGTAGAGCGGCGACCCGGTCACCGTGCCCTCGCGTGTCACGACGGCGGAATCCTCCTCCTTGATCGGCTTGACCAGCCCGAAGTCGAGCAGCTTGGCCACGTCGTAACGCGCTCCGCGATAGGCCGAGAAAACGTTGGGCGGCTTGAGATCGCGATGAATCAAGCCGGCCTGGTGCGCCTCGCGGAGGGCATCGCACGCCTGGCACAGGAGGTAGATGATCCGACCCGGCGGCAACGGGCCATGGCGATCGACCAGTTCCTGAAGACTCAAGCCCGGCAAATATTCCATCACATAATAAAAAGTGCCGTCCTCGGTGCGGCCATAGTCGAAGACCTCGACCGTGTTCCAGTGCGACAGCCGGGCCGTCGCCTGCACCTCGAGCTCGAACCGGGCCAGCACCCTGGGCTTCTGAGACAGGCTGGGGCGAATTAACTTGACGGCGCAGGGCCGTTTCAGAAGCTGATGCTCGGCGAGGTAGACCTCGCCCATCCCCCCGGTCCCCAGCTTCTTCGTGAGGTGATACTGGTTCAGCCGCCTGGCCCGGAACTCCTCCTTGCGGAATGTGTTGATGGTGTGCGTGCCGAAGACCGCCGTCACGGCGCCCAGCACAAGGTACAAGGAGTTCTCGGTGATCTTATCAAACGTCCGGGCTTCCTCGGAAACGGAGAGAAACGACGGCGAGGTCAGCCCCAGGAGCGAAGGGGCGACCAGCGGTGCCAGCGCCATGGGCACGATCACGAAGGTCGCCCTGCGCCAGTTGTTGGGGATGAAGATCCCATACGTGAGCATCAGAATGAGCGTGCCGATGATGCTGTTCTTGAAGAGAACCCGCAGCTCGGCGCCCGTG